>JAOUOA010000141.1 GCA_029880625.1 Spirochaetia bacterium | reverse complement strand
GGTGTTGTTACAGCATCTACATCCCATATAGTTGAAGGATGTGACGCAGGCTATCAAGAAATTAATTATCCTGTATGTAATTTTACGGAAGGATATCTGCAGGGGGCGTATCATGCCGTCACAGGTGAATCGGTCTATTTTACTGAAAAGACATGCCTGAAATTAAAAGAGCCGGAATGCACATTTATTCTTGATAAAAATCGAAATGATCCTATTTTTTTTCATAAAAGATTCAAAAAGCGAATTGAAATGAAAAGAGAAAATAAATATCAGATATCCAATATCGACGAAGACTTAATAGTACATACGGTATCTCAAATGCCTCTTTTCGGCAACGAAGATGGCTTAATCCCCGCTTTTAATGTTTATCTTGCAAATATGCCTGTTGATTTCTATAATTTAATCTGTCTTCGTTTTTTAGAGGATATGGAGAAAAAAAAATTACTCAGTACTGCACAGAATCTACTTGTGATTGCCGGAGAAATCTGTGCAATAAATACTCTTCGGGGCTTTATGAATTCCAGAGAGTGGAAATCTCTGGTTGAACCAATGATAAAAGAAGAGTCAGACAATATTTTCGGTCTGGTTGCTTTAACAAACAGCCTTGGATGGGGGAACTGGCATATTTGCGAGCATGAAATAGAAGAGAAGCTTATTATTGAATCGCTAAACAGTTACGAAGCTACTGGATTTCTTAAATATAAAAATGAAGCATCAATATCTCAATGTTATACTTTAAGAGGAGTGGCGACCGGTATGATGGAACTGCTCTATACTGACGGCTCTGTCGAAGAAAGAATTGGCAGTTATGATTCGGAAGAATATTCCTGTGTCGCTGCAGGAAATTATTCCTGCAAATTTAAAGTTATGCCTATTTAGAAACTATTTTATATCTCTGCACAGTATGATTGAATAAAATGAATAATAATACTTTAAACGAGTTATTTCCGGGCGGCATTCTGCATCTTGATAAATATCTTCTTATTAAAGAAGCATCTGAGCAATTCTACGAAATATTCAGCTGTGATTCCACTCAAATCTTAAATCAAAACATTGAAAATTTATTCAGTCCCAGAGACCGAAAGGGAATTTTATCATTTCATACAAATTTGAGTCAATATGAATCTGGATTTCTTGATACTGTAATCATATTAAAGCCTCTTGATAAAGAATTTATAACTCGTCTGCGCATGAAAAAAAATGATATAGGCTGGATTGCTATCTTTGAAAATATACTTGAAAATTCAAATGATCTTTTTTATCAACATTACTCAAACAATGAACATCAGAAATCCATTTTATACAGCTCTTCAGAAGGGTTGGCAGTCCTCAATCATGAAGGCATAATTATTGATTTTAATATACGTTTTCTTGAATTGCTGAAATTTAAGACTTCTCACGGAATTTCTCTTAACGAAGATGCATTATTAAATAGAAATATTTTTTCGCTTCTTTCTGGAAATGAATTTACAGATTTAAAGTCGGCATTTGAGAATTCACCTAACTTCAAGAAAAAAAAATTTATTCAGACTCTGCCGGTAAATGATCTTATGCTGGAATTTGAATTAAAACCTATTCACATTAACGTGAAGGGATATATGGGATGCACATTAATTGTAAGGGATATAACTCCGCAAAAACAGATTGAGGCAGTTGTAAAACAGCTAGAACTGAAAAACAGCGAATTAGTAGAAAGCGAAGAGAGATATCGGCTTCTTGTGGATTTTTCACCTGTTGGGATTGCCGTTCATAGCAACGGAATAGGTCTTTTTTTAAATAATTACGGAATAAAGCTTCTGAAAGGAGAAAGACAGGAGCAGTTTGTAGGACAGCCAATCATTAAATTTGTCCATCCGGATTATCATAAACTTGTTGCGGAAAGACTTGCAAATACTCTCAAAGAACCCGGTATAATGCTGTCGCCGCATGAAGAACAATACATTTGTCTTGACGGAGAAATTCTCGATGTTGAGGTCTCAACAACTCTGTTCGTCTACAAACAGCAAAAAGCATTTTTAACAATATTTCAGGATATAAGAGAGAGAAAAATATTGGAAGAAAATCTGAAATTTGCAAATAATGCCAAAAGCGAGTTTTTAGCCAATATGAGCCATGAGATCCGAACACCGATGAATGCGATCATTGGGTTTGCCAACATACTAAACCAAAAAATTTGGGGCGCCCAGGAAAAAAAATATCTGGATTCTATTATCGGCAGCAGCAAAACACTGTTGAGATTACTTAATGATATTTTGGATATCTCTAAAGTGGAAGCCGGAAAAATGGTTATGGAATACGACTACTTTGATGTAAGACATACCTTTGAAGAAGTTCATAATCTTTTTTCAGCAAAAGCAAAAAATAAAAATATTGAGCTTGATTTGATTATTGATGACCAGTTGCCAGCTACTGGATATCTTGATGAGATCAGGTTCCGCCAGGTCCTTACCAATCTTGTTTCCAATGCTGTAAAATTTACCGATTCAGGAAAGGTGACAATATCATGCCATGTTCAAGAGAGAAACGAGGAAAATAAAACAATGGAGCTTGAAGTTTCAGTAAAAGATACAGGTATTGGTATATCTGCAGATAAAATACCTGAAATATTTAATGCCTTTAATCAATATTCCGGAAATATAACAAAATATGGCGGCACAGGACTGGGGTTGAGCATAACGAAAAAACTAACCGCCATGATGAATGGTGAAGCACAGGTCGAAAGTGAATTAAATCAGGGAAGTAAATTTGTTATTGTTTTTCATAAAGTCCCTTTTCTGACAAATACAATAAACTCCCCTGATGCAATGTTTGAAGAAAAAATCAAATTTGAAAAAGCAACGATTCTTGTGGTTGATGATGTTGCATCTAATCGCGATCTGATTCTGGGTTATTTTGAAGATGACAACTTTGATTTTATAGAAGCTGTAAACGGAAAAGAGGCGCTTGAGTATACAAAAAAATTTCATCCAGACCTGATCGTTATGGATCTTCGTATGCCTGAAATGGATGGCTATGATGCAACGATCGAACTGAAAAAAAATCCAGAATTAAAACACATCCCCATTATAATAGCCTCTGCTTCGGGTATGAAACAAAAAATAAAAGAAATGGATAATTTGATACAAGGGTACATCAGAAAACCAATCTCAAAAAAAGATCTTGATGGCATTTTTAAAAAGTATTTAAAACATCAATTACTGGTTAAAGCAGAACCTGTTCAGTCAGAAAAAATAATAATTACACCACAAAAAGCTGAAGAAATCTTAAACATTTTAAATGATGATTTAATTGAGGAATGTGAAAAAATTTGCCTGGAACTTGATATTGAAAAAATCCGGGAATTCCTCTCTGAAACTGACCAGAAAATACAAAATGTTCAATACAAACCTCTTGAAGAATGGATATCTGATTCAAAAAATGCAGTAAAAATATTTGATGTGAATGAAATAAATATGCTTTCCAAAAAATTAACAAACATTATGAAAAATGTTCAATTGCAGGGAAAAAGTAGTAAACATGTCCCAGAAAAAAAGTAAAATTTTAATCGTGGATGATACACCAAAGAATATTCAGGTTCTAGGTTCGATTCTGGATGAAAATGGTTATTCGGTCGTTATTGCTACAAGCGGAAAACAGGCCCTGGAGTCGGTGGAGAAAACAATGCCCGACTTGATTCTACTTGATGTAATGATGCCTGAAATGGATGGTTTTGAAACCTGTAAGGCTCTCAAGAGAAATTCCAAATTTACTGACATACCGGTTTTATTTCTTACCGCAAAAGTTGAGACAGAAGATATTGTGCTCGGATTTGAACTTGGGGCGGTTGATTATATCACAAAACCCTTTAATACTTCAGAACTCCTGGCTCGTGTTCAGACGCATCTGGCCTTACGCAAGGCTCATGAAACCATTGCCCGGAGCAGTAATGAAAGAAAAGAACTGATACATGTATTATGCCATGATCTCACCAACCCGATTGGATTTTTGTCAAGTATTATGAAAATGTCCCATAATGATCCGGCAATCATGGAAACTATGAAAAGTCAGTTTGAAAAATCGATCGAAAACAGTCTTGAAATTATCAAACTGGTACGAATGATGATGGCAATTAATGAACAAAAAATGGAATTGATCCCGTCTTCTCATGATCTGCATGAACTGATCATGGAGTCTCTTTTTACTCTTGACCTGAGGGCAAAAAAGAAAAATATCACTTTTGATATATCCATTCCAGCTGACCTGAAAGTATCTGTGGAAAGAATCTCCTTTGTTAATTCCATATTGAATAATATCTTTACCAATGCCATAAAGTTTTCCATGCCGGGAGGAAAGATTGAATTGATGGCTTCGTCGAACAAGGGAAAAGTGACATTATCTATACAGGATCATGGAATAGGAATGCCGCAGAGTCTTCTGAAAAATTTATTTGATTTAAGAAAAAAAACGAGCAGAACCGGTACCGCTGGCGAAGAAGGTACCGGATTTGGCATGCCCTTAATCCAGAAATTTATTCAGTCTTTTGGAGGCAATATAGAGGTTCAATCCATTGAGAAATCCGAAGATGCAAATAATTCCGGAACAAAAATCATTTTGTTTTTAAATGAGGGATAACCATTTATGAAATACCAGATCGCAGTTTTCATACTCAACAGTAAAAGTAAACAATCCAAGAAAAAATCAGCAAGTCGTTAATCCCATCCGTGCAGATAATGATGCCTTAGTGTCACTGAAGACATGGATGCCTATAATTCATTTAAAAGAAAGTCAGAATTTTATCCTGATTGTGGCTGTGAGATTGTTGTTCACCATAATCTATTCATATCATTCCCGAAACCTCTATCGTTTTATACGCAAAAATTACATTCTTCGGAAAGGGTATTTCAAACCGGTTCGCGCCCCTTAAATTCAGAGGCAATTTAATTGTATAAAAATACTGTAAATTTTAATTGACTTCAATTCAGCATGGGGCAGTTATACCCCTGTGTCTATAGAATTTTTCAGGTAAGCGCAAAATTTTAAGGTGTATTTCGTCAGAGAATATAGATTTTGACTTACGATAATATTCTTTAACTCGGTTCAGGTGATGGTTCTGAATTCGTTTTAATTATCCGAATACGAAAACTTTCATAGAGAAAGAAAGATAATTCATCTTTCCAATCCCAATGCTCGTCATACTTGACTCGCAACGTTAGCCCGCCAATGTTTTAATTTTTCAGCTGCGAGATGAAATTCACAATGAATATTTCCTTATTAAAAACTCATTTATTAATGCTGCTTGCCATAATATTGGCAGCCAGCTCATTTCCAATTGGTTCTGCTATTACAAAATCATTACCGCCATCTGTTTCAATGTTTTTACGATTTTCATTTGCTTCATTAATTTTTTTCCCTTTTATTTATTACAACAATGGATTTCAAAAACAAACACTGACCTACTATATAAAATGTGCTGTTCTAAGTCTGCCATTAGTAATATTTTTTTGGAGCATGTTTGAAAGCTTAAGATATACCAGTGTTATTAATACTGGAGCTCTCTATACATTTGTTCCTGCAATCACATCGCTTTTTGCTTATATAATTAATAAAGAAATTATTGCCAGAAGAAAACTTTTTGGACTCCTATTGGGTACAATTGGTGCTTTATGGATAGTTTTTAGAGGAAGTTTTGATTCTTTTCTAAATTTAGATCTCAATTATGGTGATTTAATTTTCATTACAGGATGTGTTTTTTTAGGATCATACAATCCATTAGTAAAAAAATTATATGATGGAAATTCAATGTTCACAATGACTTTCTGGATATTATTATTTGGAAGTATTTTTTTACTGATTTTATCATTTTCATCTTTGTTTTCAATTTACTGGATAAATATTCAATATAGTGTTTATTATGGTTTAATATATTTAGCTATATTCACCACTCTTGTTACTTTTTATATCATTAATTACAGCACAGTTAAAATTGGTGCAACCAAGGTATCTGCTTATGGTTTTCTTACGCCTCTATTTGTTATAATTTTTGGAATCATTATTGATTTTCAATCTTTTGATCCCATAATTCTCCCGGGAATGATTTTGATAGTATTGTCTATGATTTTTATTCAAAGAAATTAATTAATGCTAAGTAAGAGAACACTGCGAATAACAATCGCTTAATTTGATACGGTCAGGGCTTGCGCCCTCTCTGGCCGACCCTCGCTTCTTCCGGATGGCGCACGGGCAGGAGGTTCATTTGTGCCCACCGGGCGATCTTCGGAACATCCTCCTTTTCTCTCCTCCATATATAAACCGTAATTACAAGGAGTAAGATTTCGAAAACAGAGTTTCCATTCTAAAAAATACCGAATTATAAATTTTCCATAAGCTTTATTTTTTCTTCATCGCGGATAAACTTAAAATTTTTCTGAACCCAGGGGACCATGCTTCGGTCAAGATAAAAATTACAGATGGTTCCTAACGATGTTTTTCTGGATTGAAAGTGGAGCTGGACTGGATCATCGCTGTCCAGTTTAATATTTGTATATTCAAGGCCTTCAGTCATAGAAGCATATTCACCATCAATTAATATACCCTTTTCATAACTCTGATCTCCCATGGATGTATGACGGGAAATGTAAAATTCAGCCAATTTTTTTCCTGATTTTACAAAAGTCAGTTCAATGTTTCCATAATTTTTATCTTCAATAATATATAGAGTTACATCTTTGGGAAAATGATTAAATATAACTCCCAGTTCTGTATTGATATACTTTCCTTTTTCAAGATTTACTATTTCACCATAATTTTCTCGACTGCACGTTAAGACCGTAAAAAATACTAGAAAAGTGATGACCCATTGTTTCATATCTTACCTCAATTTTAAAATTCTATTTTTCTGACTTTCTTTTAAGATTTGATGATAGATTTTATTTAATTCATCAATATATTCTGCTCTATTTCTTACAGCCTGTTTACTCCA
>JAOUOA010000140.1 GCA_029880625.1 Spirochaetia bacterium | reverse complement strand
AACTATCAAATTTAATAGTTATAAAATATTCGATTATGAAAGTTTTTACTTGATATTTTATAAGGAAATCATGATATGAGCTCAATGCCGACAGAAGAACTGACAGAAGAAACAGGAAAACAAATAAAAAAACTCTTTGAAGGTGATACCGTAGGAATGCGTTATCCGGGAGTCACTTCAACAAGCAACAATTATTTATCACAGTTTTTAAGAAGGGTTCTTTCTGAACTTGATATTAACTTTTTAACTGATCTTGTCTTGATTCTGATTAAAGAACTCATTTCCAATGCAACCAAAGCAAATGCCAAAAGAATTTATTTTGAAAAACTGAATCTTAATATTGAAAACACAGAAGAATATAAAAAAGGCCTGGAAACCTATACTGAAGAAGTACTGGGAAACTGGGAAATTTTCTCCAGGGATAATATAGATGCTCCTTATTATATAAAAATTGGTTTTAAACTTCTTTCAAATGAACTTTTAATCCTGGTTGAAAACAATGTTGAAATCATGCCCCAGGAATATGAACGCATAAAAAAAAGAATCGATTTTTATAAAAAAAATAAAAATATCGACAGTGCTATCAATGAAATACGTGACGATACGGAAGGGGCTGGACTCGGTATCGTTCTAACAATGGTACTCCTTCAGAATGCGGGAATCCCTGCAGAAAATTATGAAATTGCTTCGGGCAAAGGAATTACCCGATGTTTACTGAAAGTCCCTAAATCAATTACCCCGCCAAAAATTAAAGAAGAAATCAAAGATAAAATTTTAAGTGAAGTAGATAAGCTTCCCTCTTTTCCTGAAACCATCAGCATGCTGGTTGCCCTCTGCAGTTCAGAAAATTCAAGTCTGAAGCAGATTGCAGATACGATCCAGAAGGATCCTTCTCTTACAGCTCAGGTCCTGCGAATAGCAAGTTCAGCAGGTTATATGCAGAGCAATAAAAACCTGAGTCTGCTAGAATCAGTAAAGGTAATTGGTCTGAAAGTGATTAAAAATCTGCTCATGGTAATCGGCGCAAGAGAAGCCATGTCAAAAACATACAACAATAAAGAACTGGTTTCAATTTTTGAAGATTCAAACCGTATCGCTTTTATTGCGACAAATCTTGCAAAAAAACCTGCCATTCAGGAAATTATTGGAGTAACTGGATTGGTCCATCAGCTGGGAAAAATTGTTCTTCTTTCGCTTGATTCAAAAGTAATAGAAGATATTCACAAAATGGTAAAAGCTCTTACGCCGGATGATGAATTAAAAAATCTTGCCATGATAGAGGAAATTGCTATAGGAATATCACATCCCGAAATAGGAGCGCTGCTTGCCGCGAAATGGAAGTTTCCTGAAGCCATGATAACTGCAATCCGTTTTCAGGAAAAGCCGATGTCATGTCCTGATCCATTTAAAGAAATTGTTCATACACTTTACCTTGCTATACGAATTAACGAAGCTTTCAATGAACCAGATAATTATCTTTCCATAGAACAGGAAGTTCTTAAGGCGTTCAGTCTCGATACAATAAAAGATTACGATAAGTTTGTAGAAAACATGAAAGTCAAATATGCACAGTCTCGCGAAGAAGAAAAAAAAGCTTCAAAATGAGTTTTATCCGTTTAGAGAATATATCACTCATCAGAAACGGAAATCCAATCTTAAAAGATATCAGCTGGTCTGCTGAAAAAAATGAAAACTGGATTATTCTGGGGCCAAACGGTTCCGGAAAAAGCTCTCTTGTCTCTATAATGACAGCCCTTGAATGGCCCACATCAGGATACGCAGAAATTGCCGGTGAAATTCTCGGCAACACCATTGTTCAGAATTTAAGAAAAAAAATAGGCCTTTTTGAACCATCCATACTGGATCATTCCTTCAGTTTCCATCCGAATATTACCGTCATTGAAGCCATTTCTACAGGAACGGATGCCTCAATGGGAGTTTATAGAGATTATACTGCAGAATTTGACCGTGTCAGAAATTTAATGCATAATTCGTTTCAATCATCTGGATTTCATATTGATGAAAACCGATTGTACTCCACTCTTTCGTCAGGTGAAAAAAGAAAAATACTGTTTTTACGAATTTTAATGTCAGAACCGGAATTAATGATTTTTGACGAACCGTTTGAATCACTTGATATACCTTCTCGTGCTATGCTGGAATCTATCTTTTTAAAATTTATGGATCTGTACAGGATTCCAAATATTACAATCCTTCACCGTATTGAAGAAATTCCTTCCCATGCCACACATGCTCTGCTTTTAAAAAATGGCAGAATCTATGCATCCGGGAAAATTGAAGAAATGATTCATTCAAAAAATCTTTCCGGTCTCTATGAAACAGATTTACAAATAGAAAAGCGTTCTAAAAGGTATATCTGTTACCTGAAAGAAACATGACTGATCTTAAAATTCAATTTCCTCCTTCTGTATCTCTGTTTCAAGAACAGATGAAAATGATCCAGGAAAGCAATTATGCAAATGTCTCAACAAAGCTTAAAAATATTAATCCTGATCAATTAAAAAATATTCAGATTGTAAACACGCGATCAGGATATCCAACTATTTTCTTAAATCAGATTCCTCTTCACAGCCGTCATGATCCGGTTCAGGAAGCAATTCGTCAGAATGAAAAATTACAGAGATTCTTTGATTCAAAGCATATTCTTTTTTTTGGAGCCGGAATCGGCTACAACCTCTACCTTTTACTGCAGACTTCGAGGCAGAACGCGGCAAAAATTTTCTGGTTTGAGCCGGACCCGGAGATTATTGCTGTGGCTTTTTCACTTCTGGATTTTCGTAAATTTATAAAATCCGGAAAGCTTATTCTTATTACAGAAATTCCTTTGTCAGATAAAATGGACTTACTGTTTTCAGGAGTCCGCAATAAAGATATTGAATTTTATGTTCACAGACCTGCTTTTACAGAGAACTCAAAATATAAAGTATTTTATCATCAATGCGAAAATTATCTGAATAAAAAAGATGTGAATCTTGCCACGCTGTCGCGTTTTGATAGAATCTGGGCTTCTAATTTTGTTAAAAATATTTCCCATTTACAAAATGCCAGGCCCATCCAGGACCTATTCAGACGTTTTACCGACATTCCTGTTCTTATTTGCGGAGCCGGACCTTCTCTTTCTGATTCGCTTGAAAATATTAAAAAATATCAAAACAAATTTATTTTAATTGCAGTTGATACTTCTTTAAAGATTTTAAATTCTTTTGGTATCGATCCTGACATCACCGTTACAGTGGATCCTCAGCCTGTAAACAGAGAATACATAGAAGGGTACCGGGGTAATACACTTTTCGTTGCTGATCCATGCTGCAATTATTTAACTCTTCGTATTATTCCAGAAAACAAACTTTACTTTTTCGGCTCTCCTTTTGCTCTTACGGAAATCATTCATCCCTCATTAAAAGAAATTCCTGAAAACATTGCTTTTGGCGGATCTGTCTCAACCAATGCCTATGACCTTGCTTTGCAAATGGGAGCAAACAAAATATTTCTTACGGGCATGGATCTTTCATTTACAGGCGGAAGAGCTCATGCCAGAGGAGCCGTTCTCGAAGAAAAACTGAATTTTCTTGAGTGCAGAACCTATCGACGTGAAATTCATAACTTCAGACAGCTTTCTGCGCTTCCTCCGCGAACGATCAACAATATGAATCAATCTTTTTCACTGACAAATGATAAACTTCTAATTTTTCATAAATGGTTTGAAGGCCGTTTTCATGCTGACGGCAAAAAAGGAATTCATATTTATAATCTTACCAACGAAGGAGCTGAAATTTCAGGAAGCAAACAATCCTCCTTCTCTGTTTTTGACAATTTAGAAGATCTTCAAAGAGAAAATTTATTTTTGCCAATTCATAAATTCAGCAATACAGAGAACTGTAATAAAATTACTTTATATGATTTGTTATTAAAATTTAAAAGTGAACTTGAGTCTTTTTACAGCATTTCTGAAAATGGGAGAAAATCTTCTGAAATAATTTATAAAATGCTCTCAAATCAAAATGAAGATCATAATAAAATGAAAGAAAATCTTGCCATTCTTGACGATATTGACCGAAAAATTTTATCAAATAAAGATCTGTCTACAATTCTGTCCGGAATCATCCAGAAAGCAATTTCAATTGTGGAGAATGAAGAATTAAAAGATGAATCTGATTTAAAAAAAAAGGATATTATGATTGCAAAAAAATCCCTTTATCTTTACAGCGAATTATCAAAAGCCGCCGGAGACTATATCCGCTGGATCAGAAGGCTGCTTGATTCAGAAAAAAATGCACCCGCAGAAACTTTAGGGAATTTACAATAAGCATAAAGATCAATCACATGAAAGAAAGAAGCGTTTTTTTTAATTATTTAGAATATACAGCCGTATTTTTATTTTTTTTCATTCTGCGTCTTTTTCCTTTTCCTGTTCGTGCATGGTTATGCGAAATTTTTGCTCTTGCTCTATATTACACAGCAACGCCGGCCTTAAAAACATTAACAAAAAATGTAAACCATGCATTTCCTGACAAAAGCGAAACCTGGAAAAAAAAGCTAATTAAAAATAATGTAATCAACATGGGAAGGCAGCTTGCAGAATTTATTCAGACGCCGGCCATCAATGATAATTTTTTTAAGAAATGGTTTGTACCGCTTCCCGATGCACAAAGCCACCAAAAGATTTATTCAGACGGCGGGATCTGTATACTCGGTCATCTTGGAAACTGGGAATGGCATGGTTTTCTTGCCGGTAAACTGTCAGGAAGAGATATCTATACGCTTGTTAAAAGACAAAGAAATCCCATCATGAATCGTTATGTTGAAAAACTACGCAATCAAGCCCATATGCAGTTTATATACATCGATCAAAATGCATTTATGACAATCAGCAAACTCCGGAAAGGAAACCTGGTCGCTTTTACATCAGATCAAAATGCAAGAAGCAGCGGGGAGTTTTTTCCTTTTTTTGGAAGACTGGCTTCAACTTACCTGGGGCCGGCAAGCGTTGCAAGAAATACAAAAGTTCCGGTATACTTTGTCTGGTCCTACAGAGATAATAAAAAACGACTGAATTTTGAATTTCAGGAGATCCAAAAGCCTGAGATTCCTAAGGAAAATATCAAAGAATGGGAAAAAGCTTTTACACAATCCTGGGTACAAATTCTTGAATCAAAAATTAAGGAACATCCGGAAGACTACTTATGGGCTCATAATCGCTGGAAAACCCAGCCTGAAAACCCTGAGGAGGTCTGGAAAGAATTCAACTGAAGGATTGATTTAGATTTTTATATATCAGTTATTTTATTCAAATTGTCGTTTGCAGTAAAGTTAGTAAAATTATATCCATAACATTTGAAGGGAAAAAGAGTGCTGTAATAATTATTAAAAAACAATACTGACATTCGTCAATTTTTTTATACATGGATTTATTTTTTTAAAAATACATTCTGCCGCCCAGGGTCCATGTAGCTTCCGTTCCTGAATAGGCGCCTGTATAAACTACAAAATCAATTTCGGCAAATGCTTCAAACTGATTTACACTTAAAGATATTCCGAGAGGAAACCACAGACCTGTTGCACTGAATGTTTTACTACCAAATAATGGAACCGATACCTTTACCACGGTGGAAATTGCACCTCCGCCTCCATAAAAACTGATATCCGGTTTACCTTTAATTGAATAAAAGTCATATAAATACGCAACATTAAAAAAGGCACCGCCTTCAACCGCACCGATGGTTGCCTGAATAGATTGTTTTGGTAAAAAATAAAAACGGCTGTTGATTCCTGGATTTAAATCAACAATTGAAACCCCTGCAGAAAATTTATTTACACGATCTTCTGTCTGTGCGGTTAATGATCCAAAAAAAAGTCCTGTGAGCGTATAAATCAAAAAGAAAATTATATAAATCATTTTATGCTGTTTCATAAATACAATTCCAGAAATAAACAATGTTAAAAAATAACCTCTAAATACTATATCGTCTTTTGATGTATCCCGGGCCAGTTTGTTTGTTTATTTTTTTGCTGGCATTTTCAAAAATCCATGAAGAGAACTTTTCCTGAAATAAAAAGATATCCTTGCATAGAATACCGTCTTTAAAATAGTATGTCATCAAATTTGGAGTTCGATATATGCTTATTAAAAAATTGAATATATTTATAATTTTATTCCCATTTGTTTTTTTTACATCTTCATGCGGATATAATAACATTCAGGTTCAGGATGAAGAAGTAGCCGCTGCCTGGTCTGAGGTCTTAAACCAGTACAAAAGAAGATCCGATTTAATACCCAATCTTGTTAATTCTGTAAAAGGCTTTATGAAACAGGAAAAAGATGTATTAATCAAGGTTACAGAAGCCCGATCCAGAGCCGGTTCCATCCAGGCATCACCGGAACTTATTAAGGATCAGGCAGCTTTTAACCGTTTTCAGCAGGCTCAGGGAGAGCTTTCCGGAGCGCTCCAACGTTTGATGGTTGTTATGGAAAAATATCCTGATTTAAAATCTGATCAGACCGTGATGGCTCTTATGGCTCAGCTGGAAGGAACTGAAAATCGAATCACCGTTGCCAGAAAAAGATACATTGAATCCGTTAAAAATTACAATATTACAATTAGAAAATTTCCTGTAAATTTCACAGCCATGATGTTCGGGTATGAAAAAAAGGCAAATTTTTCAGTTGAAAATGAAAATGAAATTAAAGATGCTCCTGCTGTAGATTTAAATCTGGAATAAGCATG
Organism: Spirochaetia bacterium; assembly: GCA_029880625.1. Taxonomy (GTDB): domain Bacteria; phylum Spirochaetota; class Leptospiria; order Leptospirales; family Leptonemataceae; genus JAOUOA01. The sequence goes on along the minus strand of JAOUOA010000140.1, from coordinate 222 downwards.
CTCCGTTTATTGAAACATTTATTCACAACCGGTTTTCAAACCAGACGTCTTTTTTCAAAAAAAACGCTGCAGAATATAACGGAAGCTGTAAAAGGCTCAGAAAAAAAACACAGGGGAGAAATTCGTGTCTGTATTGAATCTTCGCTTTCTCCTTCTATGATCTTTCGCGGTTTTACCGGAAAAGACCGCGCTGTTGATATGTTTTCATTTCTTCGTGTCTGG
>JAOUOA010000139.1 GCA_029880625.1 Spirochaetia bacterium | reverse complement strand
AAGCGACGTTGTTGAAAATATATTACGAAATATGGGATCGCGGGGAGCCTTGATTCTTATGGAAGATATTGAATACAATTCTGATAAAAGCGAAGATGAAATCCGTATTTGCCAGGAACATATCTGCGACATTTTCAGCAGATTAAAAGAACACGGAGAATTATAGACCCATAACATAATTCAGTTCCTTCGCCTTCCTTCTGCTCTGAATGTTTTGCTTAATTTCTTAAAATCTATCTCCATGGAAACACTCTCAAAACTCAGACAGCAAAATTAACTTGAACATTTATATTAAGATCTGAATATTAGTTAAAAATCAATTAAACTGAGGATTCTCGGAAAATGAACATATTCAAAGCTTTTATATTAATTTTCGCTTTTTTAGCAGTTTCACAGATCTATCCATGGAATTTAAAAAAAGATTCAAATGGAGTTAAGGTTTTTACCAGAAAGGTTCAGGGATTTTCAATTGAAGAATACAGAGGCGAGGTTGAAATTCAAGGAAGTCTTGAAGGTTTAATTAAACTCGTTCAGGATATGCCTGCCTGTTCTCAGTGGATTGAATATTGCAAAGAAGGAAAATTAATTAAAAAAGAAAGCAATTTTATTTCATACACATATACTGAAACTTCACTTCCCTGGCCCATGGATAACCGCGATGCTGTTGTAAAAAATATCCTCACCCTTTATCCAGGAGGGAAAGGAGCAAAAATTGACTTTACTTCTTCTCCAAATTACATTCCTCCTGTTTCTGGAATTCGTAGAATTCAAAAGATTAAAGGCTTTTGGGAATTTTCTAAATTGGAGAACGGCAATTTCAAAGTAACCTATCAGGTATTGAGCGATCCTGAAAATATACCTGCCTGGATGGTGAATATGGGAATCGTGGACCAGCCCTATATTACATTAAAAAACATGAAGACGTTCATCAAAAAAGATAAATACAGATAATTCAGGAATGGAAGACCCTATTTTCTAAATCATCATGCAGCGAAATTATTTGAAAAGGGTACCTCTCCGCGGTGCTTGCAAAAATAGAGAAACGGCAGCTGCAAATACAATTAATGAATTATCCGTGAACACTTCCTTCAATATATGCTCTTCCCTTCCAGGTTTTTTTACCTGTTTTATTATTGATATAGCTCAAAACAATTAAGATAATTTGAAAAATGATTCCAGCAGGAAGCAGGAGTGCATAATAAAACGGAACCTTGAATTCTATAATTACAGAAATAAAAACAGACCAGCAAAGGAGCGAAGCCCATAAAAAAAGAATGAAATAAAATAAATTCTGATCTTCAATTCCACTTTTGTACACAGACCATGCAGCGAAGGGGATGACAACCGGAAACACAGCGTAAATCAGGGATTTTAAAATACTCAGAATAAGCGAAAATGGCGTATAAATTCTCATAATATCGCTCATATTTTTTACAAATCCTTCAAAGATGCTTTGAAAATCGGTATACATCCTTACAGAAAAGATATTTCGAGATGTAATAAAAAAACCAAGCGACATTTTATTTTCAACAGCAAGTCTTCCAAAAGCAATATCTTCAGATAATATATTTTTTATGGCATCATGCCCGCCGATTTTTTTATAGCTCTGTTTATTAAAAAGCAGAAATTGTCCGTTTGCAAGGGCCCGGCTTGTTTTCCCATGAGCCATTTTTCTTAAATTGATTGAACCTGATACGATAAAAAAGATTCCAGGGAGAAAGGTTCTTTCTGAAGTAGAAATGATTTTCTGCATGGGGCTTACGCTCAATAGATCGGTTTGAGTAGATACAGTGTAAAAAAGAGCCGTTTTAATTAAATCTTTTCCCGGACGAGTATCTGCATCAATGAAAATATAATAGGAACCTTTCGCATTCTTCACGCCGTATTTACAGGCATGATTTTTACCAACCCATCCTTTCGGAAGTTTTGGCGCATGAATCATTCGGATCTGTTTTTTCCCTTTTATAAGTCTTGAAGCAATTTTTACTGTGTCGTCATCAGAAGAATCGTTTACAATAATTATTTCAATCTTATTGAGAGGATAATCAATCTTAAGCAAAGCATCGATGCATTTTTCAATATTTGCTTCTTCATTCCTTACGGGAAGAATGATGCTGACGAAAGGAAAAGAAAATGTCTTTTGATCCTTTGTTTTTTTTACCCAGCTGTCAAAGTCTAGACGGCTTTTCAGAATAAAAAACATTTTAAAAAGATCATAATGGAATAGCATGAGCCAAATAAGACACATCGTGGATAAGGTGATCAGCATTTCGTTTACCTCTTTTATTACTCGAGAATACCATTCAGCGCATAGATGGAAACTTTATCTTCTTTGCCGCGTACTTCATTATGATCAATCTGCATTGTTTCAGTTCTGTTTTTGACAATCTCATAAGTTGTATCGTCCATCAGTATGTTAAAACCGGTTTCTTTTGTGAGGCTTTCCAGTCTGCTTGCAAGGTTTACTGGATCTCCCAGAACTGTATACTCCATTCTTCGCACGGATCCAATATTTCCAGCAAAAACATTGCCGGTAGAAATTCCAATACCGGCTCTGACATCTTCTTTCAGATAATCCGGTTTGACATCATTGTATGTACGCAGATAATCCTGTATTTGAATAGCTGTTTTTACGCAGTTGAAAGGATCATCGTCAGAAGCAACCGGACATCCGAACGTAGCAAGTAGTCCGTCTCCAAGCATTTTATTTACAGATCCTTTATTTCCGTAGATCAGATCCATGGTATCTGTAAAAATTTCGCTTAAAAATTCTGAGAATAATGCAGGTTCTATCTTTTCTGCAATGGAAGTTGAGTTTCTCAAATCAAAAAACAGTATGCTTGCCTGAAGGTTGGTACCGCCGAATTCAGCTGAAATTTCTTCATTTAAAAGTTTCTCGACCAGATCATCGGAAAAATATTTCGCAAGAATTGAATGCTCAAACTTAAGCTTTTGATTCAGAGACGTCAACTTTGCAGACTCCTCTCTTTGTCTTACTTTACTTTTAATTTTATTGGTAATTTCTGGCAGAAATACAGGCTGAAAAATATAATCATAAATTTCGTATTTGTGACAAAGATTCTTTAATTCATTGCTGTTCGTTTCGCAGGAAATAATGATATCTGCTTTCCCATTATTAATTTTTTTGATTTTTTCAAACAAATCTGTGGGGTTTTGAACGATTTCGGCATTGATCAGTAAAATCCCCGGCTGCCATGCCTGAATCTGTTCAATAAAATGACTGCTTTCAGAGGATATCTGATAATTTAATTGAGAGACTTCAGATTGTTTCAGCTCATTGAGTAGACGGTCATCCTGATCCAGAAGAAGTATTTTTTCGTTATCATTTATCATCATAATTTACCAATGCCTTTAAACCGGCAAAGGAAGCGATATCTTAAATTCGCTAAATTTACCTTCCTGAAAATCAAAATCAATTTTCCCTCCGGAGTTTTCCACTTTTTCTTTTATTAAATCCATTCCTACCCCTCTTCCGGCATGGGTAGTCACTTTTTCTGAAGTGGACATTCCGCTATTAAAAATCAATTCAGCAATCCGTTTATTATCCCAGCCGCTGATTTCAGCATATGCTGCAATTCCATGCTGCACAGCTTTTTCTTTCAGTGCATTCAGGTTGAAACTTTTTCCATCATCATAAAGAGTAAATTGATATCTCCCATTTTGAATCTCTCCTGTTAAACGGATTTCAGCTTTTTCAGTTTTTCCGCTTTTGATTCTTTCTTCTGGAGACTCGATTCCGTGAACCATTGAATTTCGGATCAGCTGAATTAAAATATCTTTAATTAATATTCTCATTTTTGCCGGAACATTTTCAAGTGAAAAAGATTCAGAATTAAGATGAACGGACTTTCCAAAATCTTCGCTTAGCTTTTCAATTGTCTTATTAACTGCAGAAAGAACCGCTACAGTAAAACGTCCGCTTCCTTCACCAAAAGTATTTTGAAAATTCACAAGTTTCTGAACCAGACCGTTCATTTCTTCCATCATCAGCTGCAGGTCATGGTAAAGAATTGCAAGAGGCAGAAAATCTTCTCCTTTCAGATAGTTTTTTAGTCTTAAATCTGCAACTGTATCTTCAAAATGATGTGCAATATCAACAATAAAATCCAGACCAAGAAGGGCGGCATTTCCTTTAACGGAATGAATACTTCTGTAGATCGGATCAATTTTTTTCTCAAGCTCTGAACCAAATGATTCACTTTTTAGAATCTTGTCAATTTGAGCCATTTCTTCATTGGCTCCGATCATAAAATCATCCAGCATGGCCGGATCGACATGAAGAACTTTGAAGAGCATTTCCATTTTTGTTTTATTTTTCTGCTCGGTTTCCTGAAGTTTCATGGAAAGCATAATCTGTTCAGTGACATCCACCACTGTGACAAGAAGGTGCTGAATCTGATCATCACGTATTACACGCCGAAACTTGAAATTTAAATATTTTTTTCTTCCTGCTATCTTAAATTCAGCATCCATAAGAGGATTTAAGTCAAAAAGATTGCCTTCTTCCACTGCAGGACGAAACATTAAATTCAGATATTTTTTTGCATTTTCCACGACAGATTCGTTATGATTGATTTCGGCAATCACTTCAAGAAAATTCGCACGCGAAAGATTTTCTCGCTGCAGAATATACTCTAAAGCTTTAGAATATTCATTTCCAATTTCATAATTCTCCTGGTTCTGAAATACAAGAAACAGGCCTTCATCCACATTTTTCATGATATGGTCTGTTTCTTCTTTTGCAAGCTTCAGTTCCGAAGTCCTCTGTTCCACCATTCCCTCAAGATTAAGCGCATAATCCTGGAGTTTGCGCCTCGAATCACGAATCGAGGAAACCATTCCGTTAAATGATTCGGATATAATCCCCATCTCATCCTTGATTCTGATTGGGATTGCTACTGAAAGGTCGCCTGCATTCACTTGACGAATACCATTTAAGATATTACTCATGGGTCCGGTCATATTCGTTTTAAAAAACAGAGGAAGAAGAATTACAATTATGACAGTGGCTACTATAAATATAATCCAGATTAATTTTGCTGCTTCGTGTATTTTCAAACGATATTTCTCATAACTGTATCCAACTTCATAAATACGGTCGTCATATTTAAAAAAGTAATTATAAAAAAATGTTTCAGGATTGAGATCAGATCCTTGATTGAAAGAATAAAATCCAGGCTCTAATTTTGAAAATACAATTTCAGGCCTTTCGCTTTCTTTTAAATATTTCAATAGAATATTTTTTTTATCTGCATCTGAAAAAACCAATACAGGTTGTTCATTTTTTTGCACCTCCGCGACATAAACCAGGTCATCTGGAGGATTCCACTCATTCTGATTTTCAAGAAACTGCTGAACGTTTTTCAGTTCATCGATTTTCTGACTGTGATAGGCAGCTTCCCTGTCATTTATCATAAATACGCCTGAAATTCCAAGCATAAGCAGCGATATCGTAACAGAACCGCTGAGAAGCTTTATCATAAAAGAAAAAGGTTCCGGAGCATTATCGATATAAAAGGCATAAAGAAAATAAAAAGCAATAAAAATAAGCACTGAAGTGAAATACGTAAAATAAAGCCAGCTTATAAAACCTAAAATTGCAAGTAAAACTACAATAAGAGCATACAGCATATTTAAAAATATCAGAATAAAATTCCGAAGAGCCCGCGAATATTTTTCTTTTGTTTTAAAAACCTTAAAAAAACCTTCAACAACTCCTGCCAATCCTTTCAGAATGATTCCACTTTTTCCGTCTCTGTATTTTGCAAATCTCCCTTCATATTTATAATCTGAATATTTCAGAATTTTTCGAATCATAACAAAGAAGAACCATCCGAATTCAATACCGATCACAATGCCAGGAGCGGCAATATCATAATAAATGAGTCCAACCTGATGAACGAAAATTGGCTTCACATGATACGTCTGATAAATATAAATCAGCAGGGATATTGTGGAAAGAATCAAAAAAATAAAGAATATAATTTTTGATTCTTTTTGATTTATATTTTCGCGGAAGTTGTATACGAACATAACAATCGCAATAGATCCGTAAACAAAACTGTGAAGAATCCACCAGGCGATCCGTGAATTTTCAATTGCCAAACTTGAATAAATAAATGAAAAAGATGAGAAAACAATAAAAATTGAAATAATAAACACATTAAAATAAAAAGTCGACCTGGATATTTTTTTCATTGTGAAAAAATATATCACAGAAAAACTGAGATTGATCGCTATGGCAAATGTTCCCAGCCCAAAGCCGCTTAAATAAAATAAATTCATTTTACGATTCGCTTTTTATAATAGTAGATTGATAAAAATAAATTCCAAATCACAAATAAAAATAAATTTAAGTATTTGTTTCAAGCCCGATACAGAGATAGCTTTTTTTATTTCTCCAGGAAAAAGGAATGATATATGTGGGAATTTTCAGCTTTGGAGTCTCAATGGAAATAAATTTACCTGTAATAATAAGCGGAACAGATATAAGAAAATTCTGCCCAAGTGTCTGCCTTGCATTTCCAGCAATGGTATTCGTAATTTCTCCGGCAATATCGATAATATCGTTTTCAAGTGCTGACTTTACATCAAGGATCAATTCAGTAAGTTCTTCAAGAAGATCTCTTCCGGATGAAATGTAAAGAGCTCCTCTGTAATCTCCGGATATTGAAATCGCACCGGTATATTCGAGAATAATTTCTTTGATATCGTCAGGTTTACTTAAATAAGGAGTGCCGAACTCTACTTCTTCATTTCCGAATTGAAGAAAGTAATTTTTAATGCAATCGATAAAAATCTGAATTACTTCTTCTTTCATGAATTACCGCCCCGGATTTTTTCAATTATTTCATCCAGTTTTTCCTCAGGAAAGGGTTTGGATATAAACGTATAGGCGCCTTTTTCCATGGCATCAAGGGCAGTTGCCTTGTCTCCAAGAGCGGAAATAATAATGATTTTTGCATCAGGCTTTAT
>JAOUOA010000138.1 GCA_029880625.1 Spirochaetia bacterium | reverse complement strand
GATCCCGCTGTGATCGAGCTGATCCAGAATCCCTTCACAGACGATAAGGTCATCAGAAAGACGGACGGTATTCAGAATATATTTCATCAAATTTTCTCCGCCATTTAAATCGACACCTTCGTCAACAACAACAAGAGATTTGGAAAAAGACATTTGCGAAAATCCCCAAAGGTGGTTCATCAGTTTTCTCGATTGGTAGGGAAATTCTTTTTTAATGGATACCACAGCACAGTTATGGAAACAGCCGTCCCAGGGGAGCATCTGATCTGTAACTTCAGGCGCTATCATCTGGAACATGGGAAGAAAAATCCTTTCAATTCCGGCAGCGATATAACAGTCTTCCTGCGGACTTCTTCCAACCACCGTCGTCATATAAACCGGATTTTTTTTCATTGTGATTGCTGTTATATGAAATACAGGAAATTTTTCTACAGGTGTATAGTAACCTGTATGGTCGCCGAAAGGACCTTCGTCAACCCGCTCGTGAGGATCTACATATCCTTCCAGAACAATTTCAGAATTTTCCGGCACATAAAGATCGTTCGTTATACATTTTACCAGAGAGACTCCTTTCCCCCGGATGAGACCGGCCATCATCAACTCATTCATCTTCGGCGGCATGGGTGAAATGGCAGAAAAAACTACAGAGGGATCGGCTCCGATCACAACGCTTACAGGCATCCGCTTATTCTCTTTTATGTACTCATCATGAAAATTTGATCCATCTTTATGAATCTGCCAGTGCATGGCAGTTGTTCGCCTGTCGAGAATCTGCATTCTGTACATTCCGACATTGACTGCTCCATCCTTAAGAGATTTTGTAAAAACCAGAGGCAGAGTGATAAACCTCCCGGCATCTTCCGGCCAGGATTTCAATACGGGAAGCAGGTTCAGATCGATCTGATCTCCTGTAAGTACAACTTGCTGGCAGGCGCCTTTTTTTTTCAGTCTCTTCGGAGGCAGACGAAGAATGAAAAGAGACTTTTTGATGATTGCGATAAAATCAACGATCTTTTCAGGCTTTTTCAGTTTGAGCAGCGTAAGAAGGTCCCGAATTTTCTCTGCCACTTCATCCATTTTTCTTCCGCCAAATGCAATTTCCATACGCCGATGTGATCCCATTGCATTAATCAGAACAGGCAAGGAACTTCCTTCAACATTTTCAAACAGAAGAGCTTTTCCTCCGTCTCTGGAGCGCGCATGCCTGAAATAAATTTCAGATATTTCTAGATCAGCGCTAACAGGAGCCGTTATCCGGATTAATTCGTCATTATTTTCCAGCTCTTTAATAAAATGAGGAAGATCATGAATTCTTTTCATTGTTTGTTTCCTGTTTTTTTAATTTAGGAGTATTTTTTTCCAATTTACTTTTATCTGAATTTAGTCTTTTCCAGAGTTCCTGCAAATAAAATTCTTCTCTGAGGATGAAGCTGTTCCATTAAAAAATACAATTCATCCTCATTCATTGCATGAATTTCAATTTGATTATTTTCATTTTTCAGAGATGCGATATCAGCGCCGACATTCCAGTCTGAATATTTTAAGACCAGATCGATTTCAGGAAATTTCTGAGTCTCTTTTGGTATAAAAACAAGTGCAGATTTTTTTTTACCGTACAATTTTAAAGAAATACTGTCTTTTTTATTCTTGAGTGCAATACAGGATATAAAATCTGAGGAAAAATCAGGAAGGCCGTGGATTCCTTTCCCCCTCCATCTTCCGTTAAGAAATCTGCAGAATTCAATCTCATGTCCGAAAATTCTATAAACTCTGCCGTCTTCTATAATTCCGCTCAATTTTTACAGCCCACAGTATATTCATCAATAGAACAGTCTTTTTCATCCGTTCCTCTTTTCAAAGTACCTGATGCGGAAGAGCCTCCGGAAGAAAATTCTCCTTGAAACGTTCTGCCGTCAGTAAAATAATATATGCCTTCGCCTTCAGGTCTTCCATCATTAAAATTTCCTTCATATATATCGCCGTTAGAAAATTCATATTTTCCGTTGCCGTTTTTTAAATCATTTACAAAAAATCCGGTAAATTTTGAACCGTTTTTATATATGATTTCTCCTCTGCCGTACCTTTTCGCATTTCTGAAAGATCCCCCGTAAACGTCTCCATCTTCATAAACAAAGACCCCTGTTCCTTCCACGCAATTTCCGTAAAAACATCCTTTTTGAGTCGTTGAAAATGCTTTTTTCATTATCAAGGCCATATCGGAATCAGATCCGCCCGGGTTTTGAATTCCAGTTCGAATCATGGCAGGACATTTCGTAAAGAAAACCAGGATCAATAAACAGAAAAAAACAAAATTTTTCTTTAAAAACATAATCTGAAAATTCATAAAATTTATACCCAGAAATAAGATCCTTCAGGCTGCAGCAAGAAAAATTCCTGAAGCTTCAGAAAGAATCAAAGAGAATCCATCCATACAGTGACGTCAGATCAAACAATTTTTTATGACGGGCCCAAATCCTGAAATCTTGTTTTCAGGATTTTGTTCAGATAATCATTTCTGATATGCGAAAATTTAATAAAATCCTGAATTCAAATCATGAATGATAAAAATGGCAGAGCATTTTATAAAAATCATATTGACTGATTTGACTGAAATTCAAATCCTGGATTGAACAGTAAACGGCGTCGTAGCCAAGTGGCTAAGGCAAGGCTCTGCAAAAGCTTCATCCCCGGTTCAAATCCGGGCGACGCCTCATTTAGAGTCTTTTCCCGCCCGGGTGATGGAATTGGTAGACATACAGGACTTAAAATCCTGGGACCTTTGGTCGTGCGGGTTCGATTCCCGCTCCGGGTACATGTTATTTCTTATCAATCATTTCATCCGGAGCCTGAACTAATTCAATCAAAACTCCTTCTCCGCCAAGCGGAAACTCTTCATTTCCTTTAGGATGAATAAAGATTACATTGTAACCTGAGGCCCCTTTCCTGATACCGCCCGGAGCAAATCGGACTCCATGTTTACTTAAAAAATCAACTGCATTTTCAAGATGATCAACCCAAAGACCTATGTGATTTAAGGGTGGAATATGCACCTGAGGTTTTTTTTCAGGATCAAGGGGTTTCATAATATCTACTTCAATTGAATATTTTCCATCACCGAGTTTTAAGATTACTTCATCGACATTCTCAGTCTCACTCTTAAAAACACCGGCTTTTTCAAGACCAAATAAATCTTTCCAGAGGGTGAGATTCTTTGCATGAGTCAGACCTCCAATCGCAATTTGCTGAATACCGAGTATTTTAAAATTTTTCTTTTCCAAATGGATTTCCTTCACCTGAACTCAGGGATTATGGATTCGGCCAGTCGTCTGCATTATTTTTTAGATTCTGTAAAGTTCATCTTAGATATAATTCACGAATCCTGCATTATTCAGGCATCATATATCTGGCTGTAAAAAGATCTCAGCAGATTATTTCAGATATTATATATTTAGTTGCTATGGATTATTGATCTTAATTGAAAAACAAGCTTTTTTATGTTCTTTTAATTTAAACTGTAACTCTGAGAAAAAGCCATTCGGTTTTATATAATATTATTTTGGTCAGCCATAATTTTCAAATATTTTTTATTTTTTAATAATAATTTCTTCAATTATTTCGTCTTAATATTTATTCTGGAATGAGTCACCTCATCTTATCTTCTCTCTTTTTCAAATGAATCATCGCTATATTTTTTCTTCAGCTATTTTTTTATCACGAAAAACTTTATATATAATTTAATTGTTTTCCACGTCAAAAACAAATATCAGAAAACTAATTCATTGGAACTAATTAAGCAACAATTATTTTATAATTAATTTCAGATTAATTTATTGTAAAATAATATGATTGATATAAATATTTAAATGCAGACAAAAACACTAAACATACTGTTAATTGAAGATGATAAAAACTTTGCCGAACTGATAAAGTACCTTCTGGCAACGGTTTACCATGTTCATGTTTTTGTAAATTCGGTCGTTTCGCTTAAAGAAGCATCTTCAGCTCTGCATGAACAGATCTTCGACGCCATTCTCCTTGATATAAATCTTCCAGATGCAAAAGGCTTAAATAGCCTGAGCGAAATTATTTCATTATCAAGACGAAGCCCTGTCATCATCCTTACCAGCAATGAAGACATTGAACTTTCAATGGAGGCAATGAAGCTGGGAGCGCAGGATTATCTTTACAAAAGCAAAATAGACGGCGGCATACTAATCAGAAGCATTCAATATGCAATAGAGAGAAACAGGCTGAATGCAGCCCTGGTCGAAAGCGAACAAAAATACTACTCTCTTTTCGCAGGCGCTATTGATATGCTCATCATTCTCGATGAAGATGGAAATATAAAGGATGCAAACCCTGCATTCTGTAAAAAAGTCAAACTGAACAGAGAAAGTATTCTGAGCAAGAATTTCAATTACTTCCTGCCCAAACGCGAGCAGCGGCTTTTTTTAAATACATGGAGAACGTTCATTCAGGAAGGAGAGGCAAAAGGAGTCTTTATAATGTTCGATGCAAATCGAATTTTATTTCCTGTTGAATACACAGCGAGATCCAATTTTATTTCGGGTATGCACATGATTATATCAAGAGATATCAGCTCTCGAAAAATCCAGGATAGAAAAATTAAAAGTTACAAAAAAACTGTAGATAGAATGGGCAGAGACATCAAAGCATTTTACGACACAACAGATTCGCCCATTCTAAGAATTTCAACAAATTTAACAATCAAAGACTGCAATACTGCATCCTCTCAGATAAAAAATCTTAAACGGGAAAATATAATTGGAACATCTATTTTTGATTATTTTCTTTCTGAAACACAGGGTCAAAAAACGATTCTAAACGAATTTAAGATCAGAATCCTGAACAGCGACAAACCTGAAAGCATTGAAACTTCAATTCAGAACGGAACCGGTGAAATACTAACATTTATTTTCAACGCAACATGCATAAGAGATCCATCGGGAAATATCCAGGGCGCATGGCTGACAGGACAGAATATTACAAACCTGCAAAAATACAAAGAACGTCTTCAAAAACAGGTTCAGCGACAGACAGAAGTTCTTCAAAATTATCTTGATCGCGAGAGGCAGCTTACATCTGTCCTGAGAGAATCTCTCAATAAAGAAAAAGAACTTGGAGAACTGAAGTCACGTTTTGTCTCCATGGCATCTCATGAATTCAGAACACCGCTTACAACCATCCTTGCTTCAAGTGATATCCTTCAAAAATACAAAGACCAGCTGAATGATCAAGGAATCGAAGAGAGAATCAGAAAAATTCAGTCATCTGTAAAAGATATGACAGATATGGTCGACAACATACTGATTATTGGACGGTATGAATCCGGGGGATTAAAAATTGAAGAAGAAGTGATTAATATAGAAACTTTCTGTAATGACATTGTAAATGAAATATTAAATGAGTCCGATGCAAATATTCATGCTGAATATAAAATTTTTTCAAAATCCATAATCTCCGACAAGAAATACCTTCGTCATATACTCAGAAACTTGCTGAGCAACAGTGTGAAATTTTCCCGAGCTGGCGCTGAAGTCAGACTGATCGTAACGGAAGAACAGAACAACCTGGATTTCAGCGTTGAAGATTCAGGAATTGGAATCGCCGAGGAAGACCTGCCTTATATTTTTCAGCCTTTCCACAGAGGAAAAAATACAGGAGGCATCTCAGGAAGCGGGCTTGGATTGAGTATTATCAAAGGTTTTGTTGAACTCATGAACGGAGAAATAACTTTAAACAGCCGATTGGGTGAAGGAAGTAAATTTTCAGTGACGATTCCCAATCTGGCACAGGTGAAGACAAATGAAAAATATTGCAGTTATTGAAGATACATTAACCGTTCAGGAAGAAATTAAAATGATTCTTGAATTTGAAGGCTACAGAGTCCATGCAGCATCAACGGGAAACCAGGGGCTGCAGATCATTCAAAAAATAAACCCCGATTTAATATTATGCGATATAATGATGCCTGACATGGACGGCTATGAGCTTTTAAAATATTTACGAAATTCTCCTGGAACATCAGAAATTCCTTTTATATTTCTAACAGCAAAAGCTTCGAGAAAGGACGTTCGTAACGGAATGAACCTTGGCGCCGACGATTACATCACAAAACCTTTCACTGTAGAAGAACTTCTTCAAGCAATCAACAGCCGCCTTGAGCGAAAAGACATCATTACCCGAAAACTGAAAGAAGAAATTGCAATTACGAAAGAAGAACTCAGTTATGCGGTAAACTTTGACGCACCAACGGGGCTTCCCAAAGAGTCGATTCTTGAGAACTGGATTGATGGCAATCTGAATCCAGACAAAGCAGAATCACAATTTTGCCTCTATTTAATCCAGATGGATCGGCTTAATAATTTAATCCATTCATTGGGGGTTCATGCCGGGGAACATATTTTGCATACCATTGCAGAAAGACTCGTTCATGCTGCCGGAGAAAAAGCAATTGTTTTTAAGCCCGAACTATGTGATTACGGAATTATTGTTAATCTGGATCAAAATAAAAATGAAACTTTTTATGCTGATTCTTTTATCGAAATTATAAAAAAAGAAATTCATTTCCAAGGATTGGATTTGTTTATCCCGGGAAATATCGGTTTCTGTCTGCACAACAAAGAATCAAATTCTTTTCCTTTAATGAAAAATCATGCATATAAAGCAATCAGGCATGCAAGACTTGGCGGATTAAATCAGCATGCGATGTATGAATCTTCCCTTGACACTCTATCTTCGCTCCAGGAGAATCTTGAAGAATCCATTTTCAGAGCAATTGAAAAAAACGAACTTTCGATGGCTTACCAGCCTCAGGTTTCCCTTTCAAGCAATAAGATTATGGGTGCCGAAGCTCTAATCAGATGGAATCATACTGATTACGGAAATATCAGTCCTGCACAGTTTATACCAATCGCAGAAGAAACCGGCATGATTGTAAAACTGGGAGAATGGATTTTCAAACAGGTCGTTTCAGA
>JAOUOA010000137.1 GCA_029880625.1 Spirochaetia bacterium | reverse complement strand
TGGATGAACGTCTGAAATTAGCAATTCAAGAAAATACTCTGGATGTTTATTTTCAGCCTGTGATCAGCATTCAAACAGGTATCGTGAGCTCAGTTGAAGCATTTGCAAGATGGGAAGACAGCCAGTATGGATGGATTTCTCCATCCATGTTTTTGAGAATGGCGGAACGCCAGGGAAAGATTCTTGAACTGGGGCTTTCTGTTTTTGAAGCATCCTGTAAAAATTATTTACAATTTATTCCCTCAGGAGCAAAAGAACCCCGTCTTGCGGTTAATCTCTCAACCAGGCAGCTCAGTTCTACTTCTTATGTTTATCAGCTCAATGAAGTGTGCGATCGATTTGGGATCCCTAAGGAAATGATTGAATTTGAAATCACTGAAGAAAATGGATCCCTCTATACGGGATCCGTAAGCGATTCCATTCATCTTCTCCATACACTGGGGTATAAAATTGTCCTTGATGACTATGGAGCGTATTCGACTTCTCTCACAAGTCTGCTGGAGCTCCATATAGATAAAATTAAAATTGACGGCTATTTTATAAAACTTGTTGCTGAAAAAAAAGTTTCCAACGTTTTAAAGCATCTTGTGGATATGTGCAAAGAATTGAATCTTCATGTGGTTCTTGAAGGCATTGAAAATGATGAATTACGAGATCTTGCCCTGATCTCCGGAGCCGATATGATTCAGGGAAATTTAATCCTGCCTCCAACCTCAGATTTCTCTGAAGCTGTATCCGTTCAGCCCATGATTTCCCGTTCTTGAGTCATTATTTGATTGATGAAAAAATACCGTTTTTTCAATATGCTGAACATGTACTGTCATGCAATCAATATTAATTATGCACGTATCAGCAGAACGGAATTTAAAAACCAATTTTTCAATGCAGTTCAATTCTTGAATCAGAAAAAAGGATATCTCTCTCATCGAGTTTCAATTGGAAGCGAAGAGAAAAAATTCTGTGTCTTTGAGATTTTCTTCAGCAATGAATCTGACATGAATGAATTTTCAAAATATAAATTTCCCGAATGGAATGAGTTCCTCGGTTCAATTGAAGCTCTTGTCGAAATTACAGAAAATTCATTTCCTGTAGAAACGCTAGGCGCAGACGGATGTTCTGGATAATCTCATGCTTATAAAATTTCGAAACACTTATCCGGATATAAAATCAGGCGTATTTATTGCAGAGAATGCATCTGTCATTGGAGATGTAAAAATCGGAAGCGGAAGCAGCGTATGGTTCGGCAGTGTAATTCGGGGCGACGTGCATTCCATTCGAATCGGAGATAATACCAGCATTCAGGATTTAAGCATCATTCATGTTACAGGGGAAAAGCATTCAACTGAAATCGGCAGCTGCTGTACCCTGGGTCATCGTGTTACCGTACATGGCGCAAGACTGGCTGACTGGTCGTTTGTCGGGATTGGCGCCACCGTGCTTGACGGATGCGAATTGGGAGAATACAGCATGCTTGCCGCAGGAAGCCTTCTTCCTCCAGGAAAAATGATTCCGCCCGGAATGCTGGCCATGGGAATTCCGGCAAAAGTTGTCCGCGAAGTAACCTCCGATGAAAAAAAAATGTTTGAAAGAACCGTTGCAAGATACGCAGGTCTGGCAAAAGAATATCTGGAGATGAAATCATGACCGGCGATTTTTTCAGTGAAATTATAATTGTTATAATAAAATGGATTTCCGGATCTTTTAAAGAAATCATCTTCATGCTGTCGGTCTCCGCTCTGATTGTTCTTTTTGTATTCGGTCTTCGCAGACTGCTTCTGGCCTTTCTTCTGAAAAAAAGGAGCAACCATAAAAACAGGCTCAGATGGAAGCGGAATAGTTCTTATCTATCTCTTCTTGTAATTGCTATTTTGCTGTTTCCTGTCTGGATGCCTTCGCTGAGTAATTTTCTTGCTGTTATCGGTATTTTCGGAGCCGGCGTTTTAATTGTTATGAAAGAAGCAATTATGAATATTGGGGGCTGGTTTTATATAACAATCCGCCGTCCTTTTGACGAAGGAAACAGAATTTATATTGACGGATACCTGGGGGATGTGATTGAGATTCGCATGCAGGAATTTACAATGATCGAAGTCCGCAAGCGCATATACGGAGAGCAAAGTACGGGAAAAATTCTTCATATACCGAATTCCTATATTTTTACCCATGTTCTATCAAATTCAAGCAAAGAGTTTTCATTTAACTGGCAGGAAATGATCATTCCCCTGACGCTGAAGAGCGACTGGGAGCGGGCTGTTTCTATTATAAAGACAATTGCAAAAAAAAACCTTCAGATAATCAGCGAAGATGATTCCAGATTAAAAAAATCTGAATTTGAATATTCCATCCGGTATAAAAGACTTGAACCAAATATTTTTGTGGAATTCAATAAGGGCGCTGTGATTTTAATTCTCAGATTTCTTTCAGAACCTCGAGATACAAGAATGATTACAGATCAGATCTGGCGGGATATCCTGAAAAAACTTTCCCTTGAGAAAAAAATCCATTTGTGCGAAAATCCGGATATATGGTCCGGTAAAGATTGATTTCTTTTTATTTACAATTCAGTGTTGTGTGAATGGTTCAGATTTTCAATCGGCTGGGGTTTGGAAATCGCAAAACCCTGGGCATAATCAACTCCGATGTTTTTCAGCTGGTTTAGAATTTCTTCTTTGACAACAAATTCTGCAATGGTTTTCAAATTCATCACATGGCCAATTTGGTTGATGCTTTCTACCATGGCCCGGTCTACAGGACTTTCCAGCAGTTCGCTTACAAAATTTCCGTCAATTTTCAGATAATCAACGGGAAGATGCTTGAGATAGGCAAAGGAGGATAGTCCGCTTCCAAAGTCATCCAGTGCAAACCGAAATCCAGCGGACTTTAATTCAAGCATGAGTTTATGGACTCTTCCAAGATTGGCAATTGCTGCGGTTTCGGTAATTTCAAAACAGACGGATTCAGGGGGTGTTTTGTAGAATTTCATTCTGTCATAAATAAAATCCAGAAGATATTCATCAGAAACAGACATGCCTGAAAGGTTAATCGATAACGAAATCTTTTTGGACTTGTTTTTATCAAGAAATCCGGACAGATAATTGAAAGATGCATCAATTACCCATTTATCGATATCCTGAATTAAATGATATCGTTCTGCTGCAGAAAGAAATGCTCCCGGAGTAATGATTTTTTCATTATTTTCTGATAGGCGCAGAAGAACTTCATGGTGTTCCTGGAAACCGTTCTGACCGGAAACCGGAATAATTTTTTGAGTATAAAGACGAAAAAAATTATTTTCAAACGCTGAATTAATGCGGGAAACCCATTCCATTTCTTTGTGTTTTTTGGCCATATCACTGTCGTTGATTTCAAAAACGTAATACCGGTTTCTTCCGAGATCCTTTGCCGCATAACAGGCAAGATCTGCATTGCTCATGATGGACGATATGCTTTTGTCCAGATCTGTAATATTGACGATACCAATACTGGCTCCGATTTCAAATATTCTGTCATTGACCAGATATCTGAAATTATTGATGGCTTTAATGATTTTGTCTGTATAGAGTCTGGCTCTTTCAATATCAGAATTGATAAGTAGAATACCGAATTCATCTCCGCCCAGTCTTGCAAGAAAATCATTTTCAGAAATTGCATCCTGCAGAATCGGCGAAATCTGACGCAAAAGTTCATCTCCTGCAGAATGTCCGCATGTATCATTTACAATTTTAAATTGATCCAGATCGAGATACAGCATGCAGTGGGAAGTTCCTGTCCGACTTTCTTCGCTGATAATATCTGAAAGGCGTTTTTCAAATTCTCTTCTATTGTAAAGTTCGGTTAGAGGATCATGGCTTGCCTGCCATTCCAGCTGGTTTTTTAATTTTCGTGCATCAAGAACATCATGAAAAACAAGAACAGCTCCGATAATTTCTCCTGTATTGTTTTTAATAGGTGCGGCGGAATCTTCAATCGGGATTTCATTGCCGTTTTTTTGTCTGAGAACCGTATGATTTGAAAGAGCAATAATTTTTCCTTCACGCAGGCATTTTTCAAGAGGGCTTTCCAGTGTTTCTCCGTTGATTTCATTTTTTATGGTGAAAATGTCTGAAAGACTTCGGTTTACTGCTTCCTCTTTTGAATATCCTGTCAGTTTCTCTGCAATAGGATTTATAAATTGAATTGTGCCTTCTGTATTGGTCGTAATAACGGCATCGCCGATTGATTTTAAGGTAACGAGCGCCTGTTCTTTTTCATGGTAGAGATCCCTTAAAAGAATGATTTTCTGAATTGCAACTGTAATTTGTCTTGCGGCAGAAACAAGAAATTCCATTTCGGATCCTGACCAGTTTCTTTCATGGCTGACCTGGTTAAAAACCAGAAGATAAAAGCTGTCTTTGCTGAAATAAAAGGGAAGCCATAGCAGACTTTTGATCTGCATGGTATTATGAAGCAGTTCAGCAGACCCATCCTTCTGCAAAATAGGATTGATATTGCTTATATGACTTTCCAGATAATTTCTTGTTTTAAGAATGTGGCTGCATCCTTCGCGGAATAAATCCAGAGGATAGGTGCCGATACTGGGTGTGATTTCAGGAATATCAAGGTTTAGCCATTCACACATGCCTTCAGCAACATTTTTTCCAAAATCAATATCGTAAATCAAGGCCCGGTCTGCCTGCAGGGTCCTTCCAAGAATATGCGTCATTTGCGAAAGGATGAAATCAACGCTGTCTGATTCGCTGATATTCATAATCATTTCATTAATGGCCTGAGTAAAATACAGGGTTTCTGCATAATTCCCCTGTAAGCTTGAAGGAGAAGTTTCATTGAAGATAAATTTTTGTTTTTTTGGGGAGTTTTTTTGAAATACTGAAAAAAGGAATATAAGAATTGCGGGCAGGGGAGCGATTGATAAAATCAGAAGTGTTAAGTTTGAAATATTCAGAGCTTTTGATATGCCTGGAAGAACTATTAAATAGATGATTCCGGCCGTACCGAAGATATATTTTAAACTCATGGACATGTAATCGCTAATTATGATTCTATTTAGTTGATAAAAAACCGTATCCCTTTATGTCGGATAAAAAAATATTGAATTTATATCAAAATCGATTCATATTTAAACAGGACCAATCTTTTGCAAGATATTTTACCGGTAAGGTAAAAATATTAAACTACTTTTTACCTGATCATTTTAATAAAAAATCATATAAAGATTTAATTTATTCTGCAAAAACATATTTCTTCATGTAAGTGTTTTGCAATCTCGACGGAAGAATGAATCATCTGCATGTAAACTTTAAGGATTGTTTAAGGCATATCAAGTAAAATATATGGAGTTTTTGAGTTTTTATTCCGGATCAGTCAATTTTCAGCCATTCCTTCCATTCAAGAAACAGTTCCTTTGTGCAGGCGCCCACGGCTGAGGAGGCTTTTAATTCTCCTGAAAAAAATTCTTTTCCCTCCAGAGTGCATGCATAACCTCCTGCCTGACGAAAAATTAAATATCCGGCTGCATAATCCCAGAGGTTCTGTCTTCCGTGGAGGTAAACATGAGCTCTTCCCGCTGCAAGCCAGCACCATTCCAGAGCCACCGAGCCGATGGATCTTTGGGAACTGAAGGGGCGTTCCCTGTAGAAGCGAAGATAGAGATCTTCACCGAGGCGCTTCATATCAATCATACCGACGCCTCTGGCCAGGGGAGCAGAGGGTTTTTTTTCAAGGGGCGTATCGTTTAAATAAGCCGGTTTGTCCTGTTCTGCATAAAAACATTCATCGCGTACAGGATCATAAACAATTCCAAGAATCGGCATCCTGTTTTCAATGAGAGCCAAAGAGACAGAAAATACGGGGAATCCTGTCGAAAAATTCAAGGTTCCGTCAAGGGGGTCCAGGCACCAGAAAGGCATTCCGGAATCAATAATACTTTTTTGTTCATCTTCGTTCATTTCCTCTCCGAGAAACGAAATCTCAGGATGAAGATTTCTCAGTTCCTTTTCGATTCTGTTCTGCATGGCAAAATCTGCTTCTGTGATTACACTTCCGTCAGCTTTGTGGCTGAATTCTATTTTGTTGAATCTGGGAAGAAGTTCTTCTGATGCTGCTGCCGTTACAATGTTTTTTATGGATTTTATATTCATGCTGATTATTCTTCTGATTGAATTGATTTATTATTTTAACGCCCTTTGCAGAATCTCTTTTGCACATACGCGAAGCGCCATTACCTCTTCCGCGCCCTCGAAGATGGAAAAAACTCGTGCGTCAAGAAAATATCTTGAAACAGGATATTCTTCTGCATATCCCATCCCTCCGTGAATCTGCATGGCCTCCCTTGTAACCCATTCCGAAATTCTCGATGCATAAAACTTGATTAACGTCGATTCCATTGCACCTTCCTTTCTGTCGTGAAGATCGCCTGCATGATAGGTATATTGACGAATGGCCTGGATAAGAGCGGCCATCCGTGCAATTTTCCAGGAGGTCAGGGTGTATTCCGAAATAGGTTTCCCGAAAACCTTGCGTTCCTGCGAATAGCGGACTGCTTCTTCAAGCGATGCCTGCATAACGCCCAGGGCTCGGGCAGCCGTCTGAATCCTCCCGCCGGAAAAACCCGACATTTGAAGATAAAATCCTTTACCCAGACCATTTTCGCCTCCAATTAAATTACCGTCGGGAACAAAAAAGTTTTCAAAAGTAAGCTCATAGCTGTGCATTCCACGGTAGCCGATGGTTGCGATGGCAGAACCCTGCAGACTTCCTCCTGAGGGATTTTGAAATTCAAATTTATGCGTGTCAAACCGGGGTTTTTCTGCAATAAACAGAGAAAGTCCTTTATGTTTTAATGAAAGGTCAGTGTCGGTTCTTGCAAGAACGAGAAGAGAGTCAGCGTATCCTGCAAACGTGCACCAGGTCTTTACTCCGTTTAAAAGCCAGCCGCCTTCTAATTTTTTTGCAGAAAATTTCATTCCTGCAACATCGCTTCCATAATCCGGCTCTGTGACGGCAACA
>JAOUOA010000136.1 GCA_029880625.1 Spirochaetia bacterium | reverse complement strand
TCCATTTTGATGAACATGTCTCTTTTCAATTCTGTAATGTTTTTTTTCTCCTGAAAGGCACAGTTCCCGATTGAACAGATCCAGCTGATCATCTTCTGCCTGGGAGAGCTCTGAAAAATTTTTCTGAAACAGCTCTTCCTCGCTGTATCCGAACATTCTGCAGAGTGATTGATTGACCCGGAGAAGCGTTCCGTCATTGGCCAAAATCCCCATGGCATGCGGCGCAAAATCAAAAGACTTCTTAAAGTAGTCTTCGGGTTCAAGAAGTCTATTTCCATTATTTTCCGGCTCTGACAATGAATCCTCTCTGTTTCAGGAAATCGATCCGACAAACTATTCTAAAACATTTCACTGTGGTGACAATATAAAAATGCTTTCCAGGTCCATCAATCTTAGAATCGTCTGCAGAATTTTAACCGATTCATCCTTCAAATCTTCATCTATGATAAAATTCATAAAATGAATCGTCTAAAATAAAGGTAGAAAGACAACTTATCATTGACTTTTCTTCTGTTGATTCTTAAAATAAAAAACAGGAAGATATGATATGAATTACTCACTAAAATTTTCAGGAATCATGATATCCTTTTTATTTTTTCTTTCTGCAGAGTCTGTTTTTTCTGAACCCTCTGCTAAAGAAATTATAAAAACCATTGAATCAAAAATGAAAGGGACAACCTCTCAGGGAAAATATGAAATTACAATTGCGAGATCCCGATCCAAAAGAACCCTGCTGATTGAATCCTGGGAAGATTCCAATCAAAAAAAAGCATTTATTAAAATTTTAAAACCCAAAAAAGATAAAGGAATTACTTTTTTAAAAATCGATCAGAATCTATGGCAGTACTTTCCGGAAGTAGGAAAAGAAATTAAAATTGAAGGCTCAATGCTGCAGGGGAACTGGATGGGTTCCGACATGACAAATGACGACCTGGTCCGTGCTACCTCAATCATCGATGATTACACCCATGATTTTGTAAACTCAAACGATCAGAGTCTATATAAAGTTGAACTGGTTCCCAAACCTCATGCCGCAGTTATCTGGAGCCGTCTTGTCATGCACGTAAGAAAATCAGATATTCTTCCAGTAAAACAGGAATTTTATGATCATAAAAACCGCCTGGCCAGAACCATGGGATATTCTGAATATAAAAATATGGGCGGACGGATCATTCCGACAATCTTCACAGTGAAAACCATAAAAGGAAATCGTGTGATTTCAAGCACAACCCTGAAATACATCACGGTTTTGTTTGACCGTCCCATCAGTAATTATATTTTTTCCAGGGCAAATCTGAGGCGCTAAAATGCTCAAGGTTTCTTTCCGAAATATTTTCAGAAACAAACGAAGAACCATCATTACGTTTATTTTGATTTCAGTCGGATCAATCATATTTTCCATTTTCCGTTTTGTCTCATTCGGCGTTCACCAGGACATGATCTGGCATGTTGTGGAACTGAATACCGGTTTTATTCAAATCGCTGCAAACGGATGGCTTGAAAATCCAGTAATCGAGCGAGCGATGGATACGACTCCGGAACTCATTCAGGAATTAAAAAATATGGAAAAGATTCATGCCGTCGCTCCCCGCATTGCAGGACACGGCCTTATTTCATACCGTGAGAATTCCCGCTTCATTTCTGTTCTTGGAATCGATGCCCTTCAAGAAAAGAAAATCACAACCATCCATAAGAGAATTACAGAAGGAAGCTATCTCAATCCTGAATCAGACAAACATCAGGGAATCATCGGCTATAAACTTGCCAGACATCTCGGAGTCAGTCCGGGCGATACCGTTTATATAATTGGATCTCAGTTCGACGGAAGCATGAGAGTTCTATCTGTTGAAATCAGCGGAATTTACAAGGCAGTAGATGTTGAACTGGATATGTCAAGAATCATTATTAATCTTCAGGCAGCACGGCAGCTTTTCTCACCCGATGATCCGGAAAGTCAGATCAAGCGATATACTTCCATTGCGCTCGGAGTGGAACATTACAGAGATGCTGAAGATGTATACGGTAGGCTCAGTGAAAAATTTCCCATCCCCGAACTGGAAAAAGACGAAGACAGAGAAAATTCAGAAAATTATGATCCTGTGGCTTTATTCTGGGAAGATCTCAACCCTGGAATCGTACAGATGGTTATTCTGGACGAGATACAAAACGATTTATTTTATGGTTTTCTTTTGATCATTATTGCTTTCGGCGTTCTTAATAATGTTCAGATGTCCATTCATGAAAGGAACCGGGAACTTGGAATTCTTCTCGCACTTGGCACACGCCCCCGCGATCTCGTTGCCATGATCCTTCTTGAAACGTTAATTATCATGATTCCGTCTCTGATCATCGGTAATGCAGTCGGCACAGGAATCTGCTATTACTGGTATTTAAATCCGATTGTACTGGGAGGAGATTTTGGACAGATGTACATTGATATGGGTTTTGAACCGATTTTAAGACCCATTCTCGATACTTTTCAGCTCTGGGTATCTATCCTGAGTATTTTTGTTCCCTCCATGACTCTTGCTTTGATTGCATCCAGGAGGGTTTTCAAGCTAAATCCGGTACAGATCATCGGTACCCTTTAAGGGGGAGCGTTATGAATTTTTTCGAAACAATATTGATGATCATAAAAATAGGATTTCGCAATATTGTCCGGCAAAAAAAGAGATCCGCACTGATCATTTCTTCCGCCGCTACCGGCGTCATTGGAATCATCTTTACGATTGCTCTGATCAATGCGTTTTTTATTGCAATGGTGGAAAATGGTATCAAATCCGGCCTCGGACATGTACAGATCCGCCCGGCAGGTTACGAAGAATCAAGAAAGATGGGGATGCTTCTTCAGGACCCCCTTTCCATTCAAATAAATATCGAAGATCATAAAATAAAAAACACTCACTTTTCAGGCAGATTTGAAAGAGAAGGAATCCTGCGAATTGCATCTTTCACCAGGGGAGTATTATTTATCGGCATTGAAGAAAATGAAAAAAAAGTAAGCCATTATTCAGACTGGACAAACGAAGGCGAATTTTTATTTCCTGAAAAAACAGGGCTCCATCCAGGCACCGTTCCGTGCATGATCGGCAGGATCAATGCAGAAAAAATGGAAGTGGCTCCGGGAGACTGGGCCGTTCTTTCTCTGAGCGATCAAACGGGAACCTACCGTTCTGTAAGATGCATTATCAGCGGAATTTTTTCATCTTCCGTCGAACCCATTGATAAATACACTGTCATTCTTACTCGCAGAGATCTTTCTGAGTTCTACAGCGAAAAAGACGATCTGTACTCTTATTTTGTATTCCTCGGCGAATCTCTTGAACATGCTGAAAAAATCAAAGGAAGTCTCCAGAACACATTTTCAGGGAACAGCGAAATTGAAATCCTTTCCTTTTCTGATCTTGAAAAATATTTTTCCGGCACAATGGAGATGGTGGATGTTTTCTCCTGGATTTTTTACTTGATTCTTCTGATTGGAGTTGCTCTGATTTTATTTGAAAGCATCACAATGTCCGTTTTTGAAAGGATGCGCGAACTGGGGATCATGCATGCAATTGGCTCAAGACCTCTTTTCATTTTCGCAATGGTAATATACGAATCGATACTGCTCACAATCATTGGAAGCTTTCTCGGGATTGCTCTGGGCGGTTTTTTGATTTTATTTTTCAATATTTACGGATTGAATCTTTCCTATTTTTCAGAAGGAATTGAATCAATTGGGAAACTCGGAAGCACCGTCTATCCGTTTCTGACGCCTCTGAACATTCTGGAAGCTCTTTATTTTCCTTTTCTGATCAGTATTGCGTCAGCAATATTCCCGGCGTTAAAAGCTGTGCGAATTTCGCCTGTCAAGGCAATTTATAATCGATAGGGGTTTTTTATGACGCTCATTCAGACAAAAGGACTGCATAAAGTATTTTATCAGGGAGAAATCGCTGTAAATGCTCTTCAGGGGATTGATCTTTCCATTGAAAAAGGAGAATTCACATCTCTTGTGGGGCCTTCAGGGTCCGGCAAAACAACGCTCCTGAATATTATTGGAGCCCTGGACCGTCAGACTTCTGGAGAAATCATTGTCGGAGGCCAGGATCTTTCACGCCTCAGCAATACACAATTAAGCGATTTTCGCCTACACAATATCGGTTTTGTATTTCAGGCATACAATCTGATTCCGGTTCTGACAGCTATCGAGAATGTTGAATACATCCTGATGATTTCAGGCATTAAAAAATCAGAGCGAATTTCAAGAAGCAAAGAAATCCTAAACGACGTAGGCCTTTCCGAGGAAATCGACCGCTTCCCGGCTCAGCTTTCAGGAGGCCAGCAGCAGAGAGTTGCAGTTGCAAGAGCTCTTGTCTCCGATCCTGAAATTGTGTTGGCGGACGAACCAACAGCCAACCTTGACAGTGAGAATGCAGACATTCTCCTCGACATAATGAAAAAGATGTGCGACGAAAGAAAGACCACTTTTCTTTTCAGCACCCATGATACAAGAGTGATGGAACGTGCAAGAAGGCTGATCAAACTCAGAGACGGCCTGATCGCGGAACAGTAAAATGAAAACTTCATACAGGATAATAAAAAGAGGACTTTCCTCTCCCTGTATGAATTCAGAACGCATTCTTTCTTTAAAATCATTTGCCATTTTCCCGGAAAAAACGGCAGTTCGCTCCAGTTTTTTTGTTCAATTGCAAATTCCATTATTTTCTATTTTGATTTTTTTTTCTTTCGCCCCATATTCAGAAGGATTGGCGCAGACCGATCTTGAATCGCCGGCTGATATTCCTGAAGTGGATGAGGATTCAGAAATTCCTGACAAAACAGAAGAAATGCCCGATTATGAATTTGACGAAACTTCCAAAGAACGTTTTTTTCAGCCGGAAGGTTTTATCCGTGAAGCGATTCAGGGCAGCGAATCATCCCTTCATCCGTCTATTCGTCCGCAAAGATATCCCTCCTCTTCCCGAAGCACTCTTGGAATCGGTTTTTTATATGAGAAAAAGAAAATTAAAATTGAGATTCAGGGCAGAGGCGATTATGTAATCTCCAACTATACAGATTCTAAATTATTTGATTCTGTCTGGAACTCAAGAATCCGGAATCGCCTTTTTTACATGGAACACAACCAGCGTACCGATTCCTACTTCCGATCTGCCTATATACACAGAATGAGCTTTACCTACAATACTGAGAAACACAAAATTTCCATCGGCAGGCAAGCAATCAGCTGGGGACAGGGGCGATTTTTAAATCCGCTTGATCTTGTAACTGCCGTAGGACCTTTTATCATTGATCTGGAAGATATTCCAGGAGCTGACGCTGTGAACTATACTTATTATCTCAGTTCCATGAATATGCTTGAAGGAGTGATTGTACCTTACCGGAGGTATGACAGACCGAATCTTCAAAAGCTGTACTATAAAGATACAAATTCTCTAATGCGATTCAAGGCTACAGCGGGGAATCTGGATTATTTTATTGTCGCCGGATACCATTTTCATTCATGGGTCGCCGGCTTTGATTTAAACTATACTGCTTTTGGAGCATCCTTTCGCTTTGCTTACCTTGGAAGAGCGGAAGAAAATCTTTCTAAATATCAGCATTACGTTTCCGACGATCTGCCTCCGTCGGTTTCTCATCAGGCTGTTCTTGGCGCAAGCTATACTTTTTTTAAGAAACTGAGAACAAATTTTGAAATTTTCGGTAATTCGGCGTACTATTCCAGGGATCCTGCATTAAAAGAAAATGCAAAAGATGAAAAAATTATTTCACTCGGATTTCTTCCTCCTCAGGAAAATGATTCTTCCTATTTCCGGACTTCAGGAAGAATCATCACAAAAAATCCAGTTCTGATTGAAGCTTCTTTTTCTTTTGAAGCAACAGATTTATTAAATCTATCTCTTCTGTACATTGGAGATCCTGTTGGAAAAAGCGCCATGTACGGCCCAGGAATTGGATACAGCTTAAGTGACGAATCGATAATTCAAATCGGCGGCTGGACTTTTATTCTGCCTGCAGACAGAGAAAAAGCTGAATTTGGAGATGCTGAGCCCATGGCTTATGCGTTTTTAAGGTGGCATTTTTAAGAAGTCCCTCTGATTATACACGGATTTTCTTTTTTTGATTTTTATTGACCGGCTGATGGAATACGCAAGAATGTCTTATCGGCATTGAAAGGAAAATTTCAGTTTTTCCTTTGTAAAATAAAATGCCTAATCAATATTCCGGACGAATCATCAGTGGAAACAGGTCAGCATAATAAAAACGAGCCAGTACTGGAAAACAAGCATCTCATGACGCATCCTTCCCGAACTCTGGATCCGCCTTTCTCGCTTGTGGACAGAGCAAGAGAAATCGAAGCAGCTGACGAAACAATCAATTCTCATGTTTCAGGAAAACTGGACCTCATCGTTGCACAAATCCGCAGCTTAAAAGAAGAAGCTAAAAAGATTCTTGAGCAGGCTGAAATGGACATGCACCTGCACAGAATTAAATGCTCTTTTGAAAAAAAACCAGGACAGACCATCCATCTTTACAAAAAAGAAAATCAGGAAAAATATTTCTCAATGCTTTCGCCGGATGACTGGAAAGGAAATCCCCCGCATGAATTCTGCGGAAGTTACAGATTGAGAACAGACGACAGTTTTGAAAGGATTTTAGATCCATAATAAATCAAAACATATTTCAGACATTCAAATCATAAGAAAGACTTCTTGAAAAGATTTACAGACACTGGATATCCCCGCTCCTCAATCATTAAAGCTTAGCGCCAGGATATTAGTTCAGAACCATATCTGCTTTTGAAGTGGGATTCCCTTTATGGCAACTATTTCAAAAAAAAACATTAAAATTTTTATTTGCATTCTCAAGACATTAAAAATTTATGAAATGTATTGGAATACTTTGAGCAGCTGATTTTATTTCTGGTTTCATTTGTAGCCAATGGATTTTCCTCTTTTGCAGGAGGCGGAGCAGGCCTTCTCCAGCTTCCAGCCTTAATTTTC
>JAOUOA010000135.1 GCA_029880625.1 Spirochaetia bacterium | reverse complement strand
TGACTCGGTGGTTTACAGAAATATTATCCATAAAGTTCTGAGCGAAGATCCAGATATCGAAGTTGTAAGTCAGGCTTCCAACGGAAAGCTTGCAATTCCGCGCATCAAGCATTACAGGCCTGACTTTGTTCTGCTGGATCAGGAAATGCCCGAAATGACCGGGCTGGAGCTCCTTGAATACATGAAGGATAACTTTCCTGAAGTGGGAGTTCTCATGTTCAGCTCCAAAACTGTCCAGGGCGCTAAAATTACAGTCAAAGCTCTTTCCCTGGGAGCTCTTGATTTTGTCACCAAACCACAGGCTTCTGAAGATGGAAATATTAAAGAGTATATCAAACGGAAAGTTGTTGATAAGCTGAAAGCTCTGAAAGGTTACGGGAAAGTAAAAAGGAAGACAGTTCCTGCAGCTGCAGCTCCAGTAGTAAAAAAAGAAATCAAGGTCAGCCAGGGTACTTTTGATACCTGTGCGATAGGGATTTCAACTGGAGGACCTCAGGCGCTTCGTTTACTTCTTCCAGCTGTTAATCAGAACATTGACGGTTATATTTTAATTGTACAGCATATGCCTCCGATATTTACAGCTCAGCTGGCGGAAAGTCTCAATCAAATTTCTTCACTGAATGTTTTTGAAGCTGTCGACGGTATGAAATTTGAAAAAGGCTGCGTTTATATTGCTCCAGGCGGAATGCATATGGTTGTAGAAAAAAAGGCTGGCGGAGAATACTGCAAGCTTGTTGATGAACCGCCGGAATTGAGCTGTAAGCCTTCCGTAAACTATTTATTCAGATCTGTATCTCAGCTTTATGGATCAAAAGCAGCTGCTGTCATTATGACCGGTATGGGAAATGACGGAGCTCTTGGAATGAAGGCAGTTTCTGATCAGGGCGGATACTGTTTCTGCCAGAATGAAGAAAGTTCGTTAATTTACGGGATGCCTTCAATTCCAGTCAGGGAAGGAACATCAAGGGAATCCCTCGGTATTGAAGAAATTGCCAAACGGATAGAATTTTTACTTGGTGTGAAGTAAAAATTTCTTGTTGTGGGAATGCCACATTTTTTTAAGATGGATCGAAATAATTTTTCGTAAATAGATTATTAATGGATAAAATAAAAGAAAACGGGAGAAAATTATGGCAGTAAAGGTTCTTGCAATTGATGACTCGGAAACAATGCTCAATATGGTTAAGCAGACTCTTGAAATGGGCGGATACGAAGTTGTAACAGCTAAGGACGGAAAAGAAGGCGTGGACCGTTATTCTGACTCCAATCCAGATATCATTATAACGGATATTAATATGCCTGTAATGGATGGGATCACCTTCATCAATGAAGTCAGAAAGTTAAACGGAGAGATTCCTATTATAACTCTTACTACGGAATCTGAAGATAAAATGAAGCAGAAAGGGTTTGAAGCCGGAGCTAACGGCTGGATTGTAAAACCGTTCCGTCCCGCACAATTTCTTGATATTGTAAAGCAGGTTTTATCTGATGACTGAAAATAACCTGGAGTTCTTTACATGTTTGAAAATTTAACCCCTCCCGGGGGCGAAAAAATTTCCATCGGAAGCGATGGCAAATTGTATGTACCCGACTATCCCATAATCCCTTTTATTGAGGGTGACGGAACCGGACCCGATATCTGGAGAGCTTCAGTTCGTGTTCTTGATGCTGCGGTCAAATCAGCATACGGCGATAAAAGGAAAATCAGCTGGTTTGAGGTATATGCAGGAGAAAAATCATACAATCAATTTAAAACAGGCACCCCTGAAGGCGATGCGAAAGCCTGGCTTCCTGATGATACCATTAAGGCTTTTCAGGAATATCTTGTCGGTATTAAAGGGCCTCTGACCACTCCCATCGGCGGCGGGATCCGCTCTCTGAATGTTGCTCTTCGCCAGATTCTTGATCTCTATGTTTGTCTTCGTCCCGTTCGCTGGTTCAAGGGTGTTCCCGGTCCTGTCAAGCATCCGGAAAAAGTAGATATGGTGATTTTCCGCGAAAACACAGAAGATATTTATGCAGGAATTGAATGGGAAAGCGGCTCCGATGATGCAAAAAAAGTACTGTCATTTCTTGAAAAAGAATTTCCTGCAATGTATGAAAAGGTCCGTTTCCCGTCTACAAGCGGACTGGGTTTTAAGCCGGTAAGTCAGGAAGGCTCCTTTCGCCTGATTGAAGCTGCCATTGAATATGCCATTGCGAATAACAGAAAAAGCGTTACACTGGTTCATAAGGGAAATATCATGAAATATACGGAAGGCGCATTCCGGAACTGGGGCTATGAACTTGCAAAAGAAAAATATAAAGGACGCGCAGTGGGCTGGGATGACTGCGGAGGAAATCCTCCTGCCGGTCAGGTTCTGATTAAAGATGCGATTGCAGATATTACTCTTCAGCAGGTCCTAACGCGGCCTTCAGAATTTGACGTCATTGCAACAATGAATTTAAATGGAGATTATCTTTCCGACGCTCTTGCCGCACAGGTCGGCGGAATTGGAATTGCTCCCGGCGGAAACATCAACTATAAAACCGGGCATGCAATTTTTGAAGCAACCCATGGAACTGCTCCGAAATATGCGAATCAGGATAAGGTCAATCCCGGTTCGGTAATCCTTTCAGGCGAAATGATGCTTCGCTACATGGGCTGGACAGAAGCTGCAGATAAGATCGTTCAGGCAATGGACCGGGCGATAACAGCAAAAACTGTTACCTATGATTTTGCCCGTCAGATGGATCAAGCAAAAGAAGTCAAATGTTCTGAATTCGGCGATGAGCTGATTAAAAATATGTAATCAGCTCATTTCCTGCAGAGCCTTTTCATGCGCTTTTACAGCCTCTTCATTAAAGCATGCAAAGAGAACCTGCCTGGGCATCTCATTTCTCCCGAGAAAGTCCAATACTGTTTTAACTGCTATGGCTGCGGCTCGCTGAACCGGAAATCCATATATTCCTGTTGAAATCGAAGGGAAGGCAACCGAAGACAAATGATTCTCTTTGCAGAGTTCAAGAGAATTTCGGTAAGAATCAGAAAGGAGCTGATCTTCATTTTGATTTCCTCCATGCCAGACGGGGCCCGGCGTATGGATGACATGGCGCGCTTTTAAACGGTATCCCTTTGTAATCTTTGCCTGTCCTGTAGGGCATCCGTTCAGTATCCTGCATTCTTCAAGGAGTTCAGGACCTGCCGCTCTGTGAATGGCTCCGTCCACTCCTCCACCGCCGAGAAGGCTTTCATTGGCTGCATTGACGATGGCGTCAACTTCCAGAGTTGTAATATCGGCTTTTAATACTTGGATTTGATCGTCTTTCATAGAAATACAGATTCATAGAACCTGCATAATTTCTACCGAAAAAGATTTGTATATACAGAAAAAAATAAAACCCTGGACTATCGGTGAATTTATGAGTGAAGATCCAGTCATCATGATTTATGTAACGCTTCCATCGGAATCCGAAGCGCTGAAAATCGGAGAGATTCTGGTGGAGGAAAGGCTTGCCGCATGCATTAACATTTTTCCTGAAATCAAATCGATTTACAGATGGGAAGGCAGGGTGATAACCGATAAAGAAACTGTAATGGTATGCAAGTCGGTTCAATCCAAATTTAAAAAAGTTTCTGCAAGGATTATAGAGCTTCATTCCTATACATGCCCCTGCATTATATCGTACCCTTCATCGGACGGCTATCCCGAATACATGAAGTGGGTGGCAGATGAAACAGAGTAAGATATGGAAGATATTGTAAAAAAAATTTTAATTTCGCCTGTCTATGATGTAGCGGATGTAACTCCGCTTGATTATGGAAAGCTTCTCAGTGAAAGACTGAAAAATCAGATCTTCCTGAAGCGAGAAGATCTTCAGCCTGTGTTCTCCTTCAAGCTTCGCGGAGCCTATCATAAAATTGCAAGGCTTTCAGAAGCGGAACGTTCCAATGGAATTATATGCGCTTCTGCGGGAAATCATGCCCAGGGAGTTGCACTTTCCGCAAATCGTCTGGGAATTGACGCCACCATTGTTATGCCCCGGACGACGCCGCGAATCAAGGTAAATGCAGTAGAACACTTTGGAGTTACGGTAGTTCTGGCGGGAGATTCCTATTCCGACGCTTACAAGCAGTGCCTCAAACTTGTTGAAGAAACCGGCATGACCTTCATCCATCCCTTTGATGATCCTGAAGTGATTGCAGGACAGGGAACCATCGGTCATGAGCTGCTGCAGCAGTGTCCAGATCTTGATATGGTATTTGTTCCGATCGGCGGCGGAGGCCTTATCGCAGGAATTGCTTCCTACATCAAATATCTGCGTCCCAATGTAAAGATCATCGGAGTTCAGCCGGAAGACAGCGATGCAATGTTTCAGTCCGTAAATAAAAAAAAGAGAGTGGAGCTTGAATCGGTCGGGATTTTTGCAGACGGCGTTGCAGTAAAAAAAGTGGGCGAACTGACCTATAAAATTGTGTCCAAACTTGTCGACGAAATAATTACTGTTACGACCGATGAAATCTGTTCTGCCATAAAAAGCATCTATGAAGATACCCGGTCCATTGTGGAGCCGGCGGGAGCCCTTGCAGTGGCAGGCGTTACAAAATATGTACATACGCATAACATTCTGGACCACAAGCTGATTGCGATTAACTCAGGAGCAAATATGAATTTCGAAAGGCTTCAGTTTGTATCGGAAAGGACCCGAATCGGAGAAAAAACGGAAACTCTTCTTGCCGTTACCATACCGGAAAAGCCCGGAAGTCTGAAAAATTTCTGCAACAGTTTTATAGGAGATAAAAGCATTACAGAATTTAATTACCGGTTGATGGGAAGAGGCGATGCTCATATTTTTGTGGGCATCAATCTTCCCCATGACGAAAAAGAAACACTATGCAGTGAAATGACAAAAGGGGGATATCCCTGCGAGGATTTAAGCGATAATGAGCTTGCAAAGCTCCATATCCGCCACATGGTTGGAGGCAGAACCGATCATGCAGCCAATGAAGTCATTTACCGCTTTCATTTCCCCGAACGGCCCAGAGCGCTGAGCGATTTTTTAAATGCAATGGCCGAAGACTGGAATATTTCCATGTTTCACTACAGAATGCACGGCGGCGATTTTGGGCGGGTTTTGATTGGTTTTGAAATTCCTGAAAAGCGAAAAAAAGAGTTTAGTGAATTCTTAAAAAAAATCAATTATGCCTGCAGCGAGGAAACAGAGAATCCTGCATACAGGCTTTTTCTTTGATTTATCTTTTTAAAAGATTTTCTGCTCTGTCTACCAGACTCAGAAGTTCAGCTCTATAGCCGTTCGGGTCCGTTCCTTTAGCGCCTTCGAGAATCTCTTTTAAAAGATTGAAGTCTGCATTTCCTTTATACTTTGAATCTCTCAAAATCATTCCGAAAGCGGCAACGCCTGCGGCAAGCCTCAAATTCTCCGAGGACTGCCCAAAAGATATGCTTTCAGCTTTAACTGTTCTTTCAATTAGAGAGGATTTCATTCCCCGGGGATTTTTATAGCGGATTTTTACTGTTGCAATTTCATTGCCGCCTGCAGTTTGATTCAGTCTGCTTTCTGTCTGGTATTTTAACGGATCGACTGAGATGCTGTTCTGTGCATTCCCTGCCGGAACGATTTCATAAAGCGCAGTTACGTTGTGTCCCGCTCCAATTTCGCCTGCATCTTTTTTGTCGTCGTTAAAATCTTCCGAATTCAGAATTCTGTTTTCATATCCGATCAGGCGGTAGGAATGGATCTGTGCCGGATTAAATTCAATCTGGATCTTTACGTCTTTTGCAATGGTGACAAGAGTGCTGCCCGCTTCTTTTACAAGAACTTTTGCAGCTTCCGATTCGCTGTCAATGTATGCGTAGTTACCGTTTCCTTTGTCGGCCAGCTTTTCCATTGTGGAATCTTTTAAATTGCCTGAACCAAATCCGAGAACTGTCAGAAAAATTCCGCTTTCACGTTTTTTTTCAATCATTCGGATCAAATCACCCTGGCTGGATACCCCTACATTAAAATCACCGTCCGTTGCGAGAATCACTCTGTTGATTCCCTCTGGCTTGAAGTTTTCACGAGCAATTTTATATGCCAGTTCAATTCCAGCGCCTCCATTGGTGCTGCCTCCAGCCTGAAGCTGATTGAGGGAATCCATAATTTTATTTTTATTATAGCCCGATGTGGCCGGAAGTACGAGACCGCTTGCGCCTGCATAAACGACAATGGAAACCGTGTCTTTCTCAGAAAGCTGATCTGTCAGCATTTTCATTGATTTGACAAGGAGCGGAAGTTTGTTTCGCGCCATCATGGAGCCGGAA
Source organism: Spirochaetia bacterium (assembly GCA_029880625.1). Classification (GTDB taxonomy): domain Bacteria; phylum Spirochaetota; class Leptospiria; order Leptospirales; family Leptonemataceae; genus JAOUOA01. The sequence continues at coordinate 724 of JAOUOA010000135.1, read as the reverse complement.
ACATCAAGGAGAAAGACCAGATTGCGCGCGGGAAGATTTTCTTCTGCGATGGATTTCCCTTTTAATCCGATCAAAAGCAGGCGGTTTTCAGGATTCCACGGGGACTTTGAGACTTCCGTGCTGATGCTGAAAGGCGTATCGTCTGAAGGGGATGGATAGCTGTAGGAAAAGTAGTTGATCATTTCCTCGATCCGTACGGCATCTTTCGGCGGCAGTCTTCCATCCTTGAGAAAACGCCTTACGTTTGCATAGGAAGCGGTATCGACGTCAATGGAAAAAGTCGACAGAGGCTTCTGCTTTGCATCGAGAAATGCGTTTTCATAAATTCTGTCGTAATCTTCCGTATTGAAATTTTGATTGTATCTGTCTTTCAGATCTCCTTTTTTATCGCGTATATTCTGCGATAGAGGTCCGGGTTCTGCTGCGGCGCTTGCCCGGGATTTCTCTTCCATTTCAAAATTTCTTGAAAATTTTTGAGGGGACTGACCTCCTCCGGGAGAAGAGCAGGCCGTTAAATAAAAGAGAGAAAAGGCCAAAGTAGAAAATAAAGCTTTTTGAAACATACGAGACTCCTTGAATGATCTTATGGGGCGAAAATAAATTCTTATAAAGTTCGATGCTTCAAAAGGATACGGGTTCATTTTAAAATTATTTTTTGCATAAACCGATTCATAAAATAAAGATGAATCAGCTTATGCAAAAAAAGAAACCGTTTTTGTAAATA
>JAOUOA010000134.1 GCA_029880625.1 Spirochaetia bacterium | reverse complement strand
TTTTTGAATCTTGCCCTTCAGGCAAAGTTTCCGCCTGCATCAACATTCAAGCCTATGGTTGCGATTGCCGCACTAGAATCGCCGCAGCGCGGTGATTTAAACGAGAATACGGAATTTTTCTGCCCGGGTCACTGGAAATTAAAGTCGACCCAGCCAGGTGTTCCTCCGACCGTTTACGGATGCTGGGAGCGAAGAGGACATGGCCGTCAGCCCATGCTCGGCGGAATTACTCACAGCTGTAATGTTTATTTTTATCAGCTTGGCTACAGGCTGGGACCTACTCCCATCATTCACATGGCACAGGAAATGGGGCTTGGAAGACCTACAGGGATTGATCTTCCAGGAGAAATTTCAGGTTTTGTTCCAGATCAGAGATGGAAACAGCTTGCATGGTCAAGCCGCTGGTATGACGGCGATACTGTGAATCTTGCTATAGGACAGGGATTTCTTGAGGTGACTCCAATGGAACTTGCAGTCCTTTATGCCGCGATTGTCAACAGAGGGAAGGTCCTGAAACCTTATCTGATGAAGGAAATCCGCGATCCTGCAACCAATCGCCTGATTCGAAAGGCGAAGCCGGAGCTGATAAAGGAAATCCCCATATCAGAAGGGAGCAGAAAAATTGTCACAGATGCGATGCGAAACGTTGTTGAATCCGGAACAGGAAGGTATCTGCTCAATCCGCGCTTTCCGCCTGTCGCTGGAAAAACAGGAACCGCTCAAACACGAAGCGGACAGAAAGGCGTAAATCACGCCTGGTTTGCCGGATTTGCACCATACGGAGCTCCACTGGAGGAGCAGATTGTTGTAGTTGTTTTTCTTGAATACGGAATGGGAGGCGCTGCAACCGCAATCCCTGTTGCTGGAGAAGTATTTCGTGCTGCTCTTCCGGACTGGACGGGAGTCAATCTTAGAAAAATTAAAAGATCCAATCAGACGGCGCCTCCTGGCACAGGAGAGACTGAATGATAGGAAAAGATAAGATTGACTATCCTTTGATGCTTGCCGTCCTTTTTGTGATTTTTGCTGGGATTTTTACTCTGTATACTCAGGAATATCTGATTGAAGAGGGAGAAGGGCGTTGGTATAAACAGGCTTTCTTTTTTCTGTTCGGACTGATTCTAATGCTGGTTCTGTACAGAGTCAATTTATCAATGATTTCTGATTATGCTATTTTATTTTACGCATTATCCATTTTTCTTCTTCTGATTACCTTGATTCCATTTATTGGATCTGAAATAAAAGGCGCACGGTCATGGATTCGTTTTGGACCTGTGGGGCTTCAAACTTCGGAACTTGCAAAATTTGCAATGATCATTCTTCTTGCCCGGTATCTTGAAGTTAAAGAGAAGGAAATTGACAGAATTCCTTCTCTTGTATTGGCGTTTTTTATCGGCCTTGTTCCCATGCTTCTGATTGTAGTGCAGCCTGATTTTGGAGGAGCCTTTTCGATTGCGCCGATTTTAATTACTCTTTTATTTGTTGCAGGCGCTGACTTTTACCATCTGGGTTCTGTCATTGTTTTTTTCAGTGTTTCTCTTTCTATACCACTTTACATTGAATACCACAGGATAACGCTGGTGGAGCCCCTGACTGATTATCTCACGGAACTGGGGAAAACAGGTCTTTTGCCTGCGGTTCGGATTCTGCGAAATGATATCTGGAAGTTTGTGGATGACGGAAGTATCCCGGAAAATATCGACGGATCCGACAGGGATTATATCCTAAATATTCTGAATTCAGATCTTTTTGATTCTTTGAAGGAAGCTGCTGATGCCGTAAAATCTGAATTCGGTGGATTTCTTCTGATCCTTCTGGATAATGAAATTCTTCTTGTTGTTATCGCCTCTTTGCTTGTCATTGTTGCCGCATCACTCTTTGTAATTCGATTTACACAGGGGAGAAGCATGTCTCATCTTCGAAAATATTATATTCCATTCGGTGTTCTCGGATTATCTCTGTTTGCTGCATTAACAGTACATTTAACATTTTCATTTAAATACCATCAGATTGTAAGGGTGACTGCATTTGTCAGTCCTGAAAAGTTTCCAAGAGATCTTGCCTATCAAATCCGCGCATCTAAGGCCGCAATTGGATCGGGCGAAATTACAGGACAGGGATTTTTTCGTGGAGATATGACTATGGGAGAACGTCCGCTGGTTCCTGAAGCCTATACTGATTTTATATTTACCTCATGGGCTGAACGCACCGGATTTCTTGGAACCCTTCTTCTTCTGATTGCAATCATGTATATCCCACTCCGGAGTCTTCAGATCAGTCTTGGAGCTAGAGACCGGTTCGCATCTCTTCTGGGTTCGGGCATTGCATTTATGTATTTATATCATATAATCATCAATACGGGAATTACTCTAGGACTTCTTCCAGTAACGGGACTTCCTCTCAGTTTTATGAGTTACGGGGGCTCCCATCTTGTCGTCTGTCTTGCCGGAATCGGCATCATTATGAATATCTACCGAAGGCGTTTTGCAAACTGAACTATTTTTAATATTCTTTCTTAGAGTTCCTGAGAAAGAATATTAATTTTTTAATCCCAGCTTGATTTTGTAGCTATCTGCGTCGAAAATTTAAATGATATGAAAAAAAGAGGGGCTTTAATGCAGAGTATTGAGTCCAGAGTAGAGGATATTGAAAATTCAATCCTTGAGCTGGAACGATACGATATTGAATACGGAGAAAAATACCGTTCAGCGCTTGAAAATTCTGTGTTGCTTCTTCGCGAAAGCGAAAAAGGGCCTTCTTATGTTCAGGAAAGGGCAAAGCGCCTTCATTCTCTGCTTTTTAAGATCCAGGACAGACTGGATTACAGATCATCTTTTTACAATCCCATCCACCGGCAGATTTCAAAAATTCGTGATCTGGACATTGTGGATTATTTCAGCCCGACGTTGAAGAAGCGCATGGATCGCATTGTTCCCTGTATGGAACAAAAAGGAAATCTGATTCTATTCAGACTGGGAAAAACAAAATATGCCGTGTTTGGAGTTTTAAAAGAAAAAATTGATGCGATGGATGCTGAAAAAGTATCTGAATTGCTTTCCTGTGAAGAGATTTGCTGTTTTCCTCCTGAAAGCGAATTGTTTACGGGAGAAATCATGAATGCAGAGTCTCTGCTGCATGTAGAAAACAGGATTCATGGAAACTTCGGACTTTACTGTGATGAAGTGATTGACATTCGAAATGTAGACCGTGAACTCACTGAAAAAAATATTTTCCCTTTCGGAAGGCCTCATCCCAATGTGCCGGGAAGAATTAAGCTCCAGGGAGTTTCCTATTGTCTGGTACGTCCCTGGATCAAAACGGAAAGGTTGGAGCACTCAAAAAATTCATAATCCGTCTGGAACTCTGGCTTCTTTCGAATCAGAATTTTTTCCTGACAATCGATTTTCTTCTCGCTGGATTCTCTTTTCCAGAAATTCTCCATCCATCCCGTACAGAAACAGATCCTTTTTATATCTAAGCAGGAATTTTAAATCTTCAATAGATGTTTCATGTTCGCCAATATATTTATAAAATGCAGCTCTTTCATAAAAAATCAAAGGAGAAAAAGGAAGGGGATGTCCGAGTTCATCTTCCACTTCAATCAGATCATAATATTTCCGTGCATTTTTCAGGTCGGATTTTTTAAAATAGATTCCTGCAAGACCTGCAACTGCATCGGGTAGTCCGGGATGGCGCTCCAGAAGATGTTGAAAATAATATTCTGCTTTTAAATACGAACGTTCATTCAAATAAAAGTAAGCAAGCGCAAGTTCCGCTTTTGTGTCCAGGGGATTGATTTTTAGCGCTTTTTTTAGATAATAAACAGATGAGTATTTTTGATCTGTTCTGGAAAGAGAAATTCCTGCATTTGTATTTGAAGCGGAAAGTTCCGGCAGCATGGCGGCAGCTCTTTTGAAATATTCAAATGCTTCTTCATGTCTGTTCAGAATCTGAAGAATTCGTCCGTAGTTGTAAACAAATGCAAGAAATTGCGGATCTTTTTCAACAGCAGTTCTAAATCGAACTTCAATTTTTAGAATGATCTCTTTTTTCCCTTCGCTTTCGAGAAGTTCGGCGACAGCTTCATTATTCCAGGTCCCCGCACTTTTATTTTCAATGAATGGGGGAGCTTCAGGGGGAGGGTCCTGAAAATTTCTGCCTTTGCAGAGAATAAAATCATTTCCGGAACGGAAGAAAGTCCCTTTTGAATTGTTCTGTCCGGATAAAATTTCATTAGGTCCGACCAGTTCTTCAGCCGGTTCTATTTCCCGGGCAGAAATTCGTTCCGAACCTGCTGAAAAGCTGAATAAAATAAAGAATAGAACTGTTCTGGTTATCTGTTTTTCATTCTGAAACATATTATAAAGTTCGGATGAATTCTGTTTTTAATGAATCTGGACAAATCAAATGGATTGAAAAAAATTATGATGCTTTTATATGAAGCTTTGGTATTGAATGGATCAGTGCTTTTGTATATTCATTTTCAGGCCGATTTGTAATCTGATCAGGATCTCCTATTTCAATGATTTTTCCGTTATAAATTACGGCAATGGTATGCGAAATGTGGCGAACAACTGAAATATCGTGAGATATGAATAAATATGTCAGATTCATTTCTTTCTGTAGCCCAATTAAAAGATTGATAATTTGCGCCTGGATGGAAACATCAAGAGCGCTCACACATTCATCCAGAACAATAAATTCCGGTTTGAGAATGATGGCTCTTGCAATACTGATCCGCTGTCGTTGACCGCCGCTGAATTCATGAGGGAATTTTCCCAGGGCATTTTTTGCAAGACCTACATGATTCAGAGCATCCAGCATCAGTTTATTATGATCTTGTTTATTGAAGGCATGGTATTTCAAACCTTCGCAGAGGATATCAGAGATTTTTAAACGGGGGTTTAAAGATGAGAAAGGATCTTGAAAGACAATTTGCAGATTCTTGCGAAGAGGGCGAAGATCCTTTTCCGGAGTTCCTGAGATTTTAATTTTTTGATTGTTTTTTATATAGTAAATACTGCCGTCCAGAACCGGCAGAAGGCCCAGAACTGCTCTTCCAAGAGTTGTCTTGCCCGAACCTGATTCTCCAACAAGCCCGACTGTTTTCCCTTGAACAAAGGAAAGTGATATGTTTTCCAGAATTGTATTATAAGAATTATATTTCCCGAAGAAACCCGTTTTAACAGGATATCCGGCAGAAATTGAATTTACTTGAATCAGTTCTTCCATTGGATAAAATTGAATAGCGATGGAAGCAGATCTTCAGCTAAATTACCAGTTCTTTTTTGCAGCAAAAATTTCTTTTGTTGCTTTTGGGAATGACCATCTGGGTTTTTTTGATGCAGGTCTGGCTGAAATCATGATCTCTTCACCTGTAAAACGGTTAATGCCTTTTCCAGCTTTTCTTGCTGCAACATCTTTTCTGGATAGAATTCCAATGATTGGAAAACGAACTCTATCACCACGTGCTGCAGTGAGCGCCGCATTTTCAAAAACATTTTCCAGAACTTTTTTCATTTCTGTTTTTTTGATTTTAATACTGCCGTCACGTGCTGTTTCAGCAATTTCTAAAACGCCTTCTATAACTTCATCGATAAATGAAAATTTTTGAGATGTTGTTTTTTTCTTTTTTGCTACTTTCTTTACCATGGTGGTTACTTAATTCATCAAGCCCCTAAAATTTCAATCAATAATTTATAAAATTAAAATTAAACCGGCTTTTTTGAGTTAAATTTACACTTTTTTTGAAATTTAAAAAAGATTCGGCTTTATGAAAAGGTGATTGGGAATGAATTTACGAATGTCTTTATAAAATCCCTGTGAAAAGTCATGGAACAATTGCAGCATTTGATGAAAGCCCTGTTGTGATTGAGAAAAAATCACTGGTTTTCAGGGCTCTGATCCCTGCGTAATTTCCCGGTATGAGAGAAATATTTGTAAAGCAGATGATATTGTTGGGATTGTCTACAGGCGGCGCTACAGCCAGAGGATCGACTTCAATTCTGTAAGTAATCCCCTGATTTGGGATGAGGTAGAGCTGGCTGCAGTCTGTGCCGGACGCAGGAGGAGCATTAAGTAAGCCGGCTTCTGTTGTAGATTGAAAAATTCGATATCCTAAAAAACCAATTTCAGTATTTTGAGCGCTCATTTCAATATAATGACCGCCTGTACCGTTGGGTGAAATTGTAATTTGAGTGATGATAGGGGTATTTACAATAAATCCGTTTGGAGAAGAAGAATAGTTGGTACAGCCCATGAAGGGTATTGAAAGGATGACTGAGAAATATAAAGACCTGAGTGATAACATCGCTTTCTTCCAGAGAATTGAAGGCAAAGATTCTGAAAAGAAAAAAAAATGCCTGAATGCTTCCAATTCATAAGTAATAAATCATTCATAATGGATAGATTACTTATTTTGAACTGTAAATCCCGAGGAGCTGGCGCAGCATTCTTCCATAAGTAGCAAAACGGTTCAGAGATTTTTCAGGGATTATGATTTCCCATTTCAATGTTTTTTGAAGAGAAATTAGTTTTGAGGACAGAGGTTTTATGAGAACCGGATGTTCTGAAAGATAAAGCATGGGTAAATCTGCCGGACTGTCTGAATAGGCCCAGGAATTTTTTATTACAGGATCTTTTGCAGATTCAGTGTAAGAATAATCTCCGGATAACAGACCTTCTTGAATATTTTCAGGAAGAATTTCTTTCATAGAAAATAGTTTTGCGGTTCTTTTATTATTCGGTCCATTTACGTAAATAAAAAGTGGAAGAGGATCTGTTAAAATAAAAGGGGTGGCTCTGTACAGATCAAAGCCCAATTCTTCAGCGATATATCGCGGATAAATATCGGGACTTGCTGTATTCAGAACTGTAATTCTTTTCTCTTTTTTATGCCTTTCGATTTCACGAATCAGTTCAGGATGCACTTCAGGCAGAACTGTATGCTGAACAAAATCTTTTGAATAGTGATGAAGTCTTTCAAGGGGCATTTTCCACAGGAAAGTAAAAAAGATTCTTTTTAAATTTTTTGAG
>JAOUOA010000133.1 GCA_029880625.1 Spirochaetia bacterium | reverse complement strand
TATTGAATGTCCTGACAGCTGTTGGATGTTATAAATATTATTAACAATACTTTTTTAGATATAGTATACAACCGGGATAAAAAATATTTTCAAAAACAAATTGAAATTCATTTAAGCATACAAAATTTTAATTAAAAAGCATTAATTATACGAATCATTGTATTCAGATATAGAACTTTATTCAAGTTCAATAAGAGGTACAGAGTCAATGATTTCCATAATGACCTCGGGATTTATATCATTAATTTTTGCAGCATCCAGAAGCCACTTTTTTTCATTGGGATGAAGATCTCCGTCACAGACAGCAATTTCTGCAGCTTCAAGTAAAAATGAAATTGCTGTTGATTTGGAATGAAATTTGCCTGGGATTCTTGCAATATGCTTATTTTCAAGTATTGTCTGAATTGTATTATCAATATATTTCTTATCGAAACCAATATCCATTGCAAATTGATGAATTCTTGATTTTTGTCTTTCATGAATATGGTCATCAACGGCCATAATCAGCAAAAGTCCCTGCAGATAGAGTCCAACATCCTGTAAATCTTCGGCAGATGTAATTTTCCCAATCATCATTGATTTACCATAAATTATGAATTGGCAAATTTGTAAAGAGAAGATCAATCATTTTAAAGAACTCATCAACGTCAAAATCCAACTCTAAATGATCAATAATAATGAATAAAATAATATTAAAACCTCATTATTTATGAATTAAAACAATACTGCACATTTTTTTCAGATAACTTAAGTGAATTAGACTTAAAACTGCATATCGTTTCGCTACAAAGATTTTCTTATTCCAATCCCTCTGAACTGGAATAAGATCTGCAACTCCAGAAAACCAAAATATTTAAAATTCTAGATAATCAATCCTTTTTTCAAATGTAATCCTGTAATTCAATCTGAGTAAAGATTGAATTACAAGATTACCAGATAAAATACGAAACAAATGAAACAATTAATATTCCCAGAATATTTATAACAAATCCTGTTCTGGCCATTTTCTGAAAACTGACCAAGCCTCCAGACATAATGATCGCATTGGGCGGCGTTGCGACTGGAAGCATAAATGCATAACTTGCAGAAACCGTAATTACAAGAAGCAGACTTTCATCCAATCCGAAACTGCGGGAAATTTCATAAAATAACGGAAGTGCAAATGAAATAAATGCTGTATTGCTTGTTACTTCAGTGATAAAACTGGCTGCTGCAGCGCTGAAAAGAAGAAGTAAAAATGGATGGACTGCATCGAGCCCTCTGATCTGAGAGATGATCACCGATGCCATATCAGTTTCAAGAAATGCGGATGCAATGGAAAATCCGGCGCCGAATAAATATAAAATTTCAAATGGTATTTTTTTAGTATCTTCCCACTTTAAAAAATTCATCCCCGGCAGAAAAAGCATAAGTCCGTAAATTAAAATTAGAAGTTTTTCATTCAATCCCAATCCGTTATAATGGGGTTCGATTTTTGCATTTGCTATTAAAAGTAAAAATAAAGTGCTCAGGTATAGGGCCAGTTTTTTCTGCCTCGGCGTCAGAGGCTTGCGAAGATTTTCTTTTTTTATTACGGGTATCTTATGAATTCCCCAGCTTAAATACAGCGGAACAATCGCCAGCATCGGAATGACTACGGGAAACATCAATACCATCCATTCCACAAATGAGGGAGCCGAAACACTATTACTTTCAAGAAAACCGAGTAAAATTAAATTCGGAGGGGTTCCCACGGGAGTCAGGATTCCTCCGATACTTGCGCCGTAAGCAGTTGCAAGAAGCAGACGGATCTTCATTTCTTTGTCGTCATTCAGAAGCAGCACAACCGGATACAGCATCAGAGCAATTGTCGTATTGGAAAGAAGGCTGCTTAAAAAAGCTGAAGCAATCATCACAGAATAGATAAGTCCCGTCGGAGTGGAAGGAAAGATGGAAAGAAGAAAATTGGCAATGCTTCTGTGCAGGTCAGTCTTTTCAACTGCGATGGCCATTAAAAAACCGCCAAGAAACAGAAAAATTACCGGATGAGCATAATTCACTGTTACATCTTTGAGCGGCAGAATATCCAGCGAAGGGAAAAAAACAATAGGCAGAAGCGAAACAATACCAAGAGGCAGTCCCTGATTGCTCCACAAAAAAATAATAAGAACAACTGAAGATATAAAAAAAGACTGTTTGAGTTCCAGAAACGTAATGCTGATAAAGAAAATAATTGCCGCAAAAAGAAATGCATAGAGCAGTTTTTTTACACTGTATGTATCTGTTTTACTCTCGTCGATCTCCATGACGATCCTCTCCCATTGAATAATTTCATCAGGTTAAAGGAATCTTTACAGTAAATCTTGTTCCGTTATCGCCTGAAACTACTGCAATGACTCCACCATGTCCCTTTACAATTCTCTGTACAGCAGCAAGCCCAAGACCGGTACCTTTCTTTTTTCCGGAGCCGGCAAACGGCGTAAAAAGCCGGGGCAGCAGATTTTGAGAAATGCCTTTTCCATTATCCTGAATTACAATATAAAATATATCGTCTTCCATACCGGTTTGAACATCAATCATTTTATTTATATTTCCGCTCATGGCCTCTGCTGAATTTTTCAACAAATTAAAAATCGCTCTGTAAAGCCTGTCTTGATCAATGTTTACCGAGACTTTCTGGTTGACCATATAATTTACCTGCACCTCCTCCTCTTCAGAATATTTTCTGAATTCATCAAGAATTTGTTTTACATATGTTTCAAGCTCAGTCTTTTCTTTAAAAAGCATCATTTGATCATTGGTATAATCGAGAATATCCTGAGACATATAGTTCAGCAGTTTTGACTGCTTCTCAATTTGATCAATAGTTGCCTCTGCATCTTTGGATTCCTCTTTATTATTTTTATAAAAATCAACCGAGGAAAAAATAGTCTGTAGACGATTTCGAATATCATGAACAATCTCTGATGCAAGAAGCCCCACTGCTTCCAGTTTGCTTTTTTCCTGCTTTTTTAAACTGCTGATCAAAGGTCCTACAGACATTGCAGTGCCGGAAATAAAATCAATGTCATCCTGATTCAGATCCAAACCGGAACTATCAATCTGAAGGACTATATGAACCTGGTTTTGGTACTGAACCGGAAAATAGAACCGATTGTCTTTCTTCACAATCTCTTTTATTTCTGATAGTAAATGACTCTGTTCGTCTTCGCAAATCCGCTCTGAAAAATCACCCTGCTCGCTGAATTGATATTGGTTCCAGCGAGCATTCTTTATGTCGTTAATAAAAAAACAGGCGTGTGATTTTTTTAAACTCAGATCCTTTACAATCTGTTCGACAGCATTTGTAATTACATCCTTAATTTCAGTAAGACCTGAAAGATTTCGTGTCGTATTCAGGAGCCGGGAGATATTACTGCTCAGCTTTTCTGATCTTTTAAATGCTGTGTCATACCGAATCGATAAAAAATAAACCTGGCTTAATAAAAAGAAAAATGATCCATACTGCAGTAAATTCTCTGTCTGTAAAAACGAATGATTGTAAAGCGCATCATTGATTCCCAGAACAGTAAGAACAGATCCGCCAAGAAGAATTGCTCCAAATCCCTCTATCCCTGCCCTGTAAGATTTAAATGATGAATAAAGCCAGTATATAGAAAATACAAACATAATAAGATTCTGTGTCAGCAGAATATGCGAAAAGTAATAGACTCTTGTTGAAATCACAAGAAAAATCATTCCTAAAAGAAATGCAAGTATTGCAAAAATAAATTTTTTATCATATTTATTGGGATTTGAAAAATAAAGAAAAAAATGAAAAGAACAATATGCTGTCGTCGCGCTTAAATAATCAATTTTTACAAATAACTCCCATGGAATATCAACAATTTGAAGTAAAAATCGTTCGCCTGTTACAAGAGTTCTTATACCGAAAGAAGTCCAGGCTACAGAAAAGAAAAGATAGGGGTATTCGGTCCGTCTGAAGAAAAAAAGCTGAAGGTGGAAAATGACAGAAATAAAAATAGCGCCTACAATAAAGACTTCAAAGAAATTCTTCCACAACCACCTTTTTTTCATGACATCGGCTTTACCGATCGTCAGAGAATCCCAGATCCCACCAAGGCGATGATGGAAATTGGAAACATGGAGAATGATTTCTGTTCGTGAACCTTGGTCAACAGAAAAATAATAAGTTTCCGGCTTCCATTCCGGAATGGAACTTTGTGCATTTTTTCCAGGTAATCCATTCTTACCCAGAAGAATCCCGTTTATATAAAGTGCGTAAGAAGTTTCAAGATCAATGACGTGAATTCCGTAACTCCCTTCCGGCAGACCGTCTAGATTTAATCGGTAAGATGCATATCCAAACGGTTTCAGTTGTCTGCCGTTGACAGTCTGACCATTCCAGAATCCGGGGACCTGAAAAAAACTAACCGCCGCATTTGTTTCACCTGGACTTAGAAAATAATCAGGATAAAACTCCCAGGTTCCGTCAAGTTCAATCCTTGCATCTTCCCAGGATGTAAAAGAGGATAGATCGAGATTCCCCTCCTGAACACTTATCGAATGACGGGAAGCATCCTCTAGACAGGATGGAAATACTGACATAAGAAAAAGGATAAGAACAATTATTTTTTTAATATACATATTTACAATTTTATAATTGCTCATATTTTCTAAAAATATGAAATTAGAAAAGTCTTTTTTATTTTGCTTGAATTTATCATGATCCAATGCTAAATTGATATTATTTCATTTAGTTTTCAAAGTTCAAAATGGATAAAAATAGTTACAAAATACTACTTATAGATGATCATCCGCTGATTCTTTCCGGCATTATTTCTGAAATTCAAAAACTTTCCGATTTTGAAAAAATTGAAACAGCAAGCACGCTTTCTGAAGCCAGAAGAAAAATTTCCACAGAAAATTTTGATATCATTATCGTTGATTTAAGCCTTCCCGATGGAAACGGTTTGGATTTTCTAAAATCAGAAAGAAACAAAAATAAAGAAATTAAATTATCCATCTTAACCATGCATAGAGATTGGAATTTTCTGGATGAAGCCCGAAGGTTGAGTCTGAATGGATTTCTAATCAAAGATCAGTCTTCTGTAGCGATTGCATCCTCAATTATAAAAATTCTCAATAATGAAAATATATTTCCTGAACATGTTCCAGTCTTGATTCAGAACGATTCTGAGGGCACAAAGGATCATCAGGATAAATTTGAATCTCTTTCTGAAAGAGAAAAAGAAGTTCTGTCGCTTTTGATTGAAGGTTTTCTGAACAAAGAAATCGCAGAAAAACTGAATATCAGCATAAGAACAGTTGAAGCGCATCGATCCAATTTAATGAAAAAACTTCAAACTAAAAATTCAATTGAGCTGGGAAAATTCAGAGAATATTTAATCCCTTAAAAATATTTTAGTCAAATACACAAAATATAATTTTTAGATGGTGCAAAAAGAACTGGATGTGAACAGTATTAAAATCTTTTTATGAAAGTAATTGCCCGGAACAATTAGATAAAAAATTTCTCAGGGATTTATAATTTTATATGATTTTTATAAAGGAAAGAGAATCAAATTATATCCTGTGAAATTCAGGAAAAAGACCGCCTCGCCTGAAAAGTTCAGATTCTTCATATATAACAGGTTTTAAAAATTGATCATTCTCTTTTCTTCTGACAACTACGATATGATCTTTTGTATAAAAAAGCCAATGTTCTTTCACGGATGAATTCTCATATTGCTGAATTTTTTCTGTAAAATATTCCTGGCGCCCGCATGCCTGAAGGTCCAGATCGGCAAGCATCAAAGGCATGCTGCTGTCATCTCCATAAACAGCAAGAGCAGGTTTAAAAGGAATCGAAGATCCATCTTTTATATTCAAATGATAATTTTCTGGATTCACTACAACTTGATAACCGGATTCAGAAAATTTTTCATCAAGAAAGCGCTTCAGCATTAAAATTAAGTGATGATTCAGAGTCTGATAGAGCATATTGAAATCCCCTTTTTACAGAATCAAAATAATCTATCCTGCTCAATACTTCAATCGAAATTTATAAAATCTTCTTGCTGATTCATAGCCACCAGTTTTTCTACTTAATCCCTTATTTGTTTATCATTGAAAATTTGAAATTTTTTTACTTAAGCATCCGTCTGTAATCTTAATAAGAAATTTGTTGAATAGCAAAATATAATTTTTTCCTGAAAATTACATAAAATGGAAGAAAATATACGGAATTTTATTTATGAAACCCCAGATTTTAATTATTGAAGATGAATTGCTGATTGCAAAACAAATACAGATGATTCTTGAAAAAGAAAATTTCAGCGTCTGCGGCAGCGCCACCAATACAGCAGATGCAATCAGGCTCTGTACGGAATTCATTCCAGATCTGATTTTGATGGATATAAACCTCAAAGGTGATCATGATGGAATTGATACAGCAATTGAAATAAGAAACAAAATGGATGTTCCCATTATATTTCTTACAGCTTTTACAGACCAAACGACAACTGACCGGGCTGAAAATGCCAATCCTTACGGATACATTTCCAAACCCTTTAAAGAAAAAGATCTTGTTATCGGAATCAAAATGGCACTCAATCGTTTTAAAAATGAAAAAACATATAGAAAAAAACTTGAAGATGAAAATATTTCACTGATTAAAATTACAGAAATTGATCCATTGACACAAATTCCCAACCGTAGACGATTTGATAAATACTCAGAAATTGAATGGAACCGCGCTTTTCGTCATAAAAAACCTCTGTCCATCATCATGATTGATATTGATTATTTTAAATTGTACAATGACACGTACGGACATCAAAAAGGAGACGAATGTCTTAAACTTGTTGCAAAAAGCCTGGATGAATCCCTTCCCAGAAGTGGAGAAATTATTACCCGATACGGCGGAGAAGAATTTGCAGCAATTCTGCCCGGTGTAATTCTTGACGATGCGCTTTTTATTGCAGAAAGATTTAAATTAAATATTGAAAATTTAAAGATTATACATGAAGCATCACCGTCTTCAAATCATGTAACATTAAGCCAGGGAGTTG
>JAOUOA010000132.1 GCA_029880625.1 Spirochaetia bacterium | reverse complement strand
GTTTTTGACACCCAGGATGAGGCAAAAAATTATCGCCTGTGGCAGTACCATTTATAGATTTAAAAAGATTTGAACCGGGACTCCAGGATGCCTGGAATCAGAAAGTAAAAGAACTTTCAGCAAATACCCAATTTATGGGAGGGCCGGAAGTCAATTCCCTTGAAGAAACACTGTTAAAAGACAACCAGACAAAATATGCATTGGGATGCGCCAATGGAACCGATGCGATCCAGCTGGCTCTTCGTGCTTCAGAAATCGGCAGAGGTGATACAGTTCTTGTTCCTGATTCGACATTCTGGGCAACCTTTGAAGCTGTAGTTAATGTATCTGCTGATCCGGTAACTGTAGATATTAACAGAAATGATCTTCAGATGGATTATGATCTTTTCTGTGAAGCTGTTACAAAATTCAAGCCGAAAGCGGCTATTCTGGTGCACCTTTACGGATGGGGCAGTGCAAAACTTTCAGATTTCAGAAAATTTGCGAAAGAAAACAATGTACTTTTAATTGAAGACGGCGCTCAATCTTACGGAGTCACTTATAAAGGCGAATCCATTTATAAAAACGCTCTTTCTTCCACCATCAGTTTTTATCCTGCAAAGGTTCTCGGGGCTGCAGGCGATGCAGGAGCAGTTCTTACATCAAATGATGCGATAGCAGAAAAGGTCCGCTCTCTGGGAAATCATGGAAGAGAAGCTCATTATGCACACGGCAGCGTAGGCTGGAATTCCAGAATTGATACAATGCAGGCGGCATATTTAAATCTCGCATTAAAACATTTCTCATCTCGTATGAAAAGCAGACAGGATACCGCTAAAAAATACCGGGATATTCTTTCTTCAATGAATATCATGACTGTCGCTCCCCCTGAAGGATATGTCGAAAACGGCTACCTCAATGTAACCATTCATGAAGCCAGTCGCAGGGAAGAGTTGAAAAAGATCCTCGGCGATAAAGGCATAGGATTTGGAATTGTATACCCCGGACCTGTTTCAGAACAAAAAGGAGCTTCTGATTACATAAAAGCAAAGGTAGGCGGTGAAAATGCAAAATGGCTCAGCGAATCCGTTCTAAACCTGCCTCTTTTCCCTTACATGACTGACAGTGAATTTGATGAAGTTATTTCAGCTCTTAAATAATCTATCAATTTCACTGAATTCCTGAACGCAAAAAAAACTCCCCTCTTAAATACTTAAAAGGGAAGTTTCGGTATTTACCGAAATTAAGATGATTCAGGAACCCGAAGGAAAACAAAGTTTTTTCAGTCTTAAATTCAGTTTTATACGATTATATTGACTTTCAGCCGCAGTAAATTTCTATAGTTCTTCTTGTATAAATTCCGCCTATTAAAAAATGGATTACATTATCCAATAAATCTGTTTTATAAATAACTTTTTCCACTTTCTGTTCTTCAGCGCATGAAGGCTCAACCGGTTTTTTTAAAGCCTTAATTCCAAACCACATGCTTGGAAACTTTTCGCTTTGATTAAGAACAACACCACCCGGATTTTTTTCAATATTTTTTTGCTCTGGCGGATTCACCAGATTTATATTGGTTATATAACATCCGGACAAAATCAGAGAAATAGCGCCGGTTAAAATGACCATTCTTACAATGACTAACATTTTATATATATCTTTCATTGCCAAAACTCCTCAATAACATTGAACATCAGTGGTCCGGGGAACAAAAAATCCGAGACTGAGTTCACTGTAAAGCCCCTGTAACGGCGTGGAATACTGATGAATTTCCCATATACCATGTTCTTTGCAAAGATTTGTAACATCTAGATCCACAGATCTGGGCAAAAAACCGAATAGATAAAAATTATGGACAAAGGTATGCTTTTCTCCTTCTTTACTTTTTATTCTTTCCTGGAGTTTTTCCTTTTCATGCTCACAAACATTTTTTTTAAGGAATCCCTGACTGCAGGATACAGGTTCAAGAGGCTGAAATGCCACCGATGCATGCCTGCAGGAAAAAAGAAACAATGCCGTTATCAATAATAAAAGCAAAGTCTTCACTGTCGGTTTTATCAGGGTTTTAAATAAAATTAAAGTTTTCATTTTTTTAAGGTCCTTGATTCATTTACAATTAAATTTAATATTTTTTTATTTGTTAATTTCTAATATTCTTTCGTTTTCTTTAATTTGTTTTATAAGACTAAAAAAATTCCTTTTTTATTAAAATGTTGCATGATTTTTATCCACTCTCAGCATCCATCATCATCCGGATATCCCCACGATCAGTAATAATTGACCTCCTGTATAATTTCTGATACTATCATAGACTGAAAGATTGATCCTGTCACCCGGGGTATACCCCGGTTTATAAAAATTTCAGATACCAAATTATCGTTGGGACATTATGAGGCATTTACAGAATCAGAATTTAATTCAATCCAGAAAACAGAACCAATATTTTCCTGACTTTCAAAGCCAATGGAACCGCCCATTTTATGAATCAACTCCCTGCTGATGGTCAATCCGATGCCAGTACCCTGTATACTGGAATTGCTGGCCTTTCCTCTTTCAAACGGCTGAAAAATTTTATGTTTCATTTCTTCATCGAGGCCTGAACCGCTATCGGCTATAGAAATCCTGATCTTTCCATTTTCTAATTTTTCAGATTGTATCGTTACCGTTCCTTTTTCCTTTGAATATTTAATGGCATTGGAAATTAAATTCAGAAGGATCTGTCTCAGCCTTTTTTTATCCGCTAATGCAATATTTTTTTCACGGGGATCTGTTTGATTGATTAAATGAATTCCATGTGTATCTGCAAATGGGAAGATCATATTTATGCAGTTTTCAATTGTATCTTCAACCACAACAGGTACCATTTCTAAATCAACTTTCCCAATTTCTATTTTTGAAAGTTCAAGAATTTCATTGATCAGTTCAAGAAGATGCTTTCCTGAACTCAAAATTTGCCGTGAATATTCATTGATTTCACTTGAAGGGCTTTCTGTAATCATAATCTGAGAAAAACCCAGAATTGCATTTAATGGAGTTCTTAATTCATGACTCATTCGTGATAAAAATTCACTTTTTGCATGATTTGCTTTTTCCGCTTCTTCCTTTGCTAAAACAAGCTCTTCGGTTCTGGTTTGTACAATATGTTCAAGATCTTTTGTTCTGAAATATTCACGGCTCATAAAAAACAATATGATCAAAAGGCTGGTAAAAGCTAACATCATATAAAATATTAATGTAAGAAATATTTCAGAATTTTCGCCTGAAGCTTTTCCATAAAGCGGAATCCGGTATTCAATCAATCCAGCAAGATCGCTTTCATTCCATTGTGTCCTGCCTGCTGCCAGTTGATTGTGACATTGAATGCAGCTTCCCGACATTCTATCCGGCGATGCATATCTGAATAAATCGCCATCATCTCCACTTTCAATTTCATAATATTCATCTCCTTGATTCTTTGAGAAATATTCCCACGCTTCTTTTGAAAAACGATCCTTGAAAAAATATATTTTTTTATCTTCTCCTGAAAAATCATAAGGACTGATGATTTCAGCGCTTCCTTTATGATTTTCAGATAAAAGAATCATTATATTTTTTGTAATCGTTATAGGGAGCGGAATTAAATTCTCATCCTTGACAGCGCTGAAATCATGAAGATTATGTTTCCCGGTAAGGCGAATTGTTTCATCAGTATATACTTTTCTGAAGGAGAGGACAATCCGAGTATACATTCTCGCATATTGAAGATGTTGATTTAATTTATCATCCTTAAAGAGTTGATAACTGTGCCAGACCATAAAAAGAATGGTTCCGGCCAGAAAAGATACCAATAGAATAATTCGCTTAATTTTCATGAAAAACTTCAATCAACTCATATTTTATAATGTGATTGTAATCCCCATTGGCACAATCTATTTTTTCCGGTGTCAATGATTTCAAACGAAAATTGATTTAAATTCAATACCATTATTCTTCAAATTTTTCTGAAATACAGAGATGGTGTAAATTCAGGAAAGAAAATTCAGAAACCAATAGGGCCAGATTCTTGTGTATTAGAGGATAAATAATCCGGTAAAAACAAATATTTTTTACTGGATTATTTAAAATACTTAAATAATTTTGTCTATTGGTCTTTACTTACTGAATCATGAATCTTTTGAAAAAAAAAATCAAAGTAATTCTGGCTGATGACCATGAAATTTTCCGAGTTGGACTTGCATTCCTTTTTTCCGCAACGGATGACATTGAACTTGCAGGAGAAGCTACAGGAGGTCAGGAGCTTGTAAACCTTGCCACATCAACATATTGTGATATCATCATCACCGATCACCTCATGCCTGATATGACAGGACTGGAAGCCGTTCAGCTAATCAGGAAAAAACGTCCGGAAATTAAATCCATTCTTCTCACTCAGATGGAAGATTCCCAGCTGCTCAAGGAATCAAAAGATCTTGAAATTAACGGCTATCTCCTAAAGTCACAGGTAAAAGATAAAGTAGTCGAAGCAATCAGGAAGATTATCAACGAAAAAAAATATATATACCCGGAAAATAACGACCTCGATACTGGAAGATCAAAAATTTCATCCAATCCTTTCAATTTAACAGAAAAAGAACTTGAATTACTGAGATGGCTTGCCCTGGGACTCTCTTACAAACAAATCGCTGAAAAAATGAATATTTCTGTAAAAACGGTAGAGTTCCACCGAAGCGGAATTACAGAAAAGCTCGGGAAAAGGAGCATTGCAGATCTTACCAGACTTGCCATTACATGGGGGGTGATCAGGGAAGGAGAAAAAGCGACTTAAGATTCTTCATGTTTCTTTTTCAGATGAACTAGCGTATCAACTTTTTTAAGAAAAAGTTCTTTATCCAGGGGTTTTAGAAAAAATCCGTCAGCACCCAGTTCTTCAAGTACCTCTCCCAGTCCTCCGCTGCCCTGCTGCTCAGATGAAGGTCCCGAAGACATTACAATAACAGGCAAATCAGCTGTAGCAGGTATGTTTCGGATTTCTTTAAGCAAATCAAAACCTCCCAGCTCCGGCATGTGAATATCAGTAACCACGAGAACCGGCTTAAGATTCTGGATAATTTCAAGAGCATGAATCCCGTCATGTGCCTCCAGAATATAGCAGTCCTTTTCTGCAAAAAAACTGCGAACGCTCTTTCGCACAGCATCATTGTCATCGACGATTAATACAGCATTTTCAGGCTTTGGAAGATAGATTGTAAAAATAGATCCTTCACCCTGCAGAGATTGAATTTTGATGGAACCGGAATGATCGTCCATGATATCCATACAGAAAATCAGTCCCAGTCCCGAACCCCTTTCGCTGGCTGTACCCACTGACGTGATTGACCGTTGGCTGATGATCTTTTCAATCATTTTAGGATCCATGCCCACACCATTGTCACGAACGGCAAAACAATTCATCTCATTTTCAGGGATATAAATTTCAATGAATCCTTCAGGATTAGTAAATTTCACAGCATTGGACAGAAGATTCTGTACGGCTTCTTTAATCAGCATACGGTCTCCAAAAAACATTACGCCGGCAGGAACATGATTGAGCATGTTGATATTTTTTTCAGCCGCAATTCCAGATAGAAGCAAAATTGCTTCATCCGCTGCTTCCTGTAGATCAAAATACTCCGGTGTGATTTTAATTTTACCGGTTTTCAATCTTCCAATATTTAATAACTGATCGATCATATCCAGAAGAGTGCGGGTGGAACTTTTAAGCTGCTCCGTCAGTCTTTTTTTTGTTGCGGCATCAATTCGTTTGTTTTCAGGATCTTCTTCAAAGATATCCATCAGAGAAAGGATGCCCAGAAGCGGCGATTTTAAATCATGGGAAACAAGAGAAATAAATTTATCTTTTAGTTCCGTTGCCTTTTCAGCCTCATCTTTCGCATCCTCCAGATCCTTCGTGCGAACAGCGATTTGCCTTTCCAGTCGTTCCTTTGAGGCTTCAATAATTTCCACTGTCAATTTTTGATTTTCGATCAGATCTTCCTGTATTTTAGTAATTTTAAACTGGAGATCCTTAAAATTATCAGAAAGTGCAAACGAAAGAAACAGCATCTCAACCGCAGAAGCTGTCTGGTATCCGTAGAGCATAACGGAATCGGAAAATACAGAAACCCCACTTTGAAAATTAATAAAAATGACTGCGCCAAACATCAGCAGCCAGGCCAATATAAAATATCTTGCCGCCTTCAATCCCTTCAGATATACATAACCTGCCGCAAACATAATTAAAATAATTCCAGACATAGAAATTACATTTGCAAAGATCACATTAAACCTGTAAGGAATCACAATACTGACGGCGGCATAGAAAAAAAGAATCCCGGCAAAAAAGATTACCGGTTTATAAAACCCTGGAAGATATTTTTTAAAATTTAAAAAATGCATACTAAAAAGAACGGAAAATGACAAAGAGACGAACATGAGCAGAGATCCTGCTGGATGCATCATTTCTCCGCTTTCAGGTAAAAGATATCTGAAGATATGCCCGTTC
The DNA here is from genome assembly GCA_029880625.1 of Spirochaetia bacterium. GTDB lineage: Bacteria > Spirochaetota > Leptospiria > Leptospirales > Leptonemataceae > JAOUOA01. Next base: position 594 of record JAOUOA010000132.1, on the reverse strand, counting down.
CAGAAGGCCTGAAGGGATGCAAATGAAAAAATCCATAAAATGTAGTACAGATAGCTTTCATTGCGCATAGACAAAAATATAAAAAGATTATAAAGAAAAAGAGAAAATGCAATCCCGTAATAAATTCCGTGAAAGAGATTCAGTCCTTCCTTATGATTTTCAAACGAATCTCGGTCATATAAATAAAGAGGAACAAATAAGCTTGATTCTGTCTGAATCCGAATATAGATCAGGCTGTGAACAGAAGTACCTTTCAAAGGAACAGCAAAGCTGTCATGAAAAGACTGTCTTGATGCAAAAGAACGACGATCTCCCGTTAAAATTTTTTTCCATCCATCAGGTTGACGAATGTAAAATTCAATAGAATCAAGAAGTGGGTAATCCAGATCCAGCATGTATTCCTGGTCTTTTTCTATTTCCAGCTGAATGCGGAGCCAGAGAGCAGAATCCGTATATCCCCATCCTGTCTTCCCTCTGTATTTTTTCTGAACCTGGACTGAATTTCAGGATTTAAAATATCCTCAAATTTTAATTGCGAGGAATCATCCAGAAAAATCTCAGAATGGCTGTTTAATTTTATTGATACGGATTTTT
>JAOUOA010000131.1 GCA_029880625.1 Spirochaetia bacterium | reverse complement strand
TGAGCAATATCGGTCTGCATACGGGACTTCTGCTTGAAAATGCACGAAGCCGCGAGGATCTGATCCGCTCAAACCGCGAACTGGACCTGAAAAACTCCGAGCTCACATCGCTATACGAAATTGGAAGATCCCTTAAAACGTCTCTTGAAATTGATCAGTTAAAAGATGAATTTTTACGGTCCATCATGCGAATGCTGAAGCTCGGGTATGCCTGTCTGATGGAAAAAAGCGGAGAAAACAAAGGGCTGAAACGTTCTCTTGCCTGCGAAATGACGTCGACCGGACCCGTAAAATTAGAAGCTGCAGATGCAGCGGAAGATCTGACGGGGACTACAGATATCATCGCATGGATGATTGAAAACCATGAACCGTTTTTTTTCAGCGGAGGCGAAAATGAAGCTGCCGGTCCGATCCGAAGGCTTCAGGAATTAAATCCTGAATATTTTAATTCAAAATGCAAACCTGATATATGGATCCCAATTTTCTCAGAAGATGCAAAAGACATCATTTATGTTCTTTCCATTTCAGGAATCAGCGAGCGAAGCCAGAAAGGCCGATATAACCGTGCCTTTTTCGGAAGTCTGATGGATCAGGTTCAGATGGCATTCTATAATGCAAAAATCTACCGGGAAGCGCTTGAGGCAAAAGAAAAAGAAGAAAGCATCCGCCAATCCTTTCAAAAATATGTGCCGGTGAAAGTAGTAGAAGAAATTTTAAATCAATCCGAAAATCCTCAGCTGAAAACATTAAATACAACCACCATGTTTCTCGATATTCGGAATTTTACCGGCATATCAGAAAGCATCGAGCCTAAGGAACTTGTTGAACTTCTGAATGAGTTTTTTGAAGAGATGGTCGATGCCGTGATGATCCACAATGGAACTGTGGATAAATTTATCGGAGATGCGATTATGGCTCTCTTTGGAGTCCCCGATGCATCGGAACATGATGCAGATAATGCCATCCTGTCTGCGCAGGAAATCTTTAACCGTCTTTCCATATTAAATAAAAAAAGACTTTCGGAAAACCGAATTATTTTTGAAGTCAGCATGGGGATCCATACGGGTCCGGTCGTTGCAGGAAATGTTGGATCCAGGAAGCGGATGGATTATACGGTCATTGGAGATGCTGTAAATTTAGCTTCCAGAATTCAGAAGATGTATTATTTATATAAAACCCCTGTAATTTTTACAGAAGATACTCTAAATATGCTGAAAGGTGAATATTCAGTGCGAGAAATTGACCTGATCCAGGTTCGGGGCCGTACCCACTCCAATAAAATTTATCAACTGGCTGAGAACAGCATGATTGCAGATAAATTCCTTGAAGTTCACAACGTATGGATCAATGCAATTCACGAATACAGAAATAAAAATATTAAAGAAGCGCAGCTTTTATTTCAAAAATCCCGAACGGTTTATCCTGAAGACCCGGTATGCGAATTATATCTGAAACGATGCTCCCGGCTGCTTGAAAATCCGCCAGATTTATCTTTTGATGGAATTTTTAAAGTGGACTCCTGAAGGCTCATTTTGATTTTATTCCTGCAAAGACCTTATGAAAAAAATAACGGTAAAACAGGAATTTGATGCAGGCCTTAAGGATCTCCTCCGCGCCAGAGAAGAAAGGTATACTCATCTTGATAAATTTCCAGAATTGAAAAACATTCACATTTTAAGCGAAGAAAAAGACGGGAAACTCCTCAGGCAGAAACGTGAAATCGTCCTTACAGATTCCCTTCCAGCAGCTATAACGCCTTTTTTAAAATCCGGCGGAATCACATTGATTGAAAATTCAGAATTTAATGAAGAAGAAAATCTCCATACATTTACCGTTGAACCCGGTTCCGGCATGGATTCTTCGTTTTTTAAAATCAAAGGCATTTCAAGGTACTATTCCCTTGATGAATCCCGTTCCTGCCGGGATTATGAAATTGAAATTGAAAGCAGCGCTTTTCTGGTCGGCGCCGTTGTAGAAACAGCAATCGGTGAAATTTATCATCACAATCTGGAAAAAGATAAAAAGTCCATCTCAAATTTTATTCAGATGTTCCAGGAGGAAAAGGGAGCATCCTGATGCCTGAACAACGAGTTAAAGTACTTCTTGAAGCCCTCCCCTATATTCGCAATTTTTTCGGAAAAACAGTTGTGATTAAATTCGGCGGAGCGGCCATGAAAGATCATGAATTAAGTCAGGATTTTGCCAAAGACGTGGTTCTGCTCCAGTATGTCGGGATTCGGCCTGTCATCGTTCACGGCGGAGGCCCTCAGATCAACCAGCTCCTCGATGACCTGAAAATCCAGTCACATTTTGTAGACGGCCATCGGGTCACCGATGATGCGGCAATGGAAGTCGTGGAAATGGTACTCGCTGGAAGAGTAAATAAAGAAATCGTAAATCTGATCAATCATGAAGGCGGGAAAGCTGTTGGTCTTACAGGGAAAGACGGAATTCTTGCAAAAGGAAGTCTTTATAAAATCAAAAAAGAAAAACCTGACGGTAGCTATGAAGAAATTAGTCTCGGAAGAGTCGGCCAGATCGATTCCGACGGAATTAATCCTACAATCTTAAATGCGCTGTACGAAAAAGGCTATATTCCAGTGATTGCTCCCGTTGCCACTGACAATGAGGGTAAAAGTCTGAATATTAATGCCGATACAATGGCAGGAGCCGTTGCAGCCTCATTGAATGCAGAAAAACTGATTCTTTTGACAGATACTCCTGGAGTTAAAATTCAGGATCAAACTGTTACCGGATTAAATCCTGAAGAAGTTAAAAAATATATTGCCAGCAAAGAGATTTCCGGCGGGATGTTACCTAAGGTCAATTGTTGCCTGAATGCGCTTTCTGAGGGAACTCACAGCGCCCATATTATAGACGGCAGGGTCCCTCATGCCCTGCTTCTAGAAATTTTTACAGATGCCGGAGTCGGCACTCTGATCACTACCGGAGAGAAATAATGCATGTACAGAGTGAATATATAAAATCAAGAATAAGAACAGTCCCGGACTGGCCGGAAAAAGGAGTCATGTTCAGAGACATTACGCCAATATTCCAGGATCCCATTGCATTACGCGGATTCATGGATGCCTTTGTACAGAGATATCTGGGAATGGACATTGATGTCGTAGCCGGAATCGATGCCAGAGGATTTTTACTTGGCGTAACGGTTGCCTATGAATTGAATCTTCCCTTTGTTCCAGTCCGAAAAAAAGGTAAACTGCCCTGGAATTCGATTTCTGAAAAATACGACCTGGAATACGGAACAGCGGAAATTGAACTGCACAAAGATGCATGCAAAGAAGGCGATCGTGTCATCTTATTTGATGATTTAATTGCGACCGGCGGCACCATGATTGCAGCTGCAAATTTGATTAAAAGAGTCGGCGGCTCTCTGGTTGAAGTTGCGGCAATTGTTGATCTGCCTGATCTGGGCGGTTCAAAAAAAATTCAGGATGTAACCGGTGTTCCGGTATACAGCATCTGCACTTTTGATGGACATTAATCGAAAATGGACTTTCTGCAGAATCCTTTTCTTCCCAATATTGATCATAGCTTTTTCAGGTTTCAGTCCTGAAGAGATTTATGCAGAAAAGCTGCCGAGCTATCGAGAAGTAAAAAAAATTCTGCCTGAAATCTGGCAGAAAAAATATCCCGTCAAGCCTGTTAAATTTATTTCCGATCCTGAAAATAAAGGAGTTCTGACTGCACTTGACAAAAGAGGCAGAGTCTATTACTATCACTTTATGGTTGTGATTCCACGGCCTGTTCGTAACGAAGATGAATCAATTAAAAATATTGATAAAAGAAAATCAGAACTCTGGGTCAGGTACAGACCCTATGAAAAAAAAGATCCCTGGGATTTAAGTTTTGCAAGAAGGGATCTTCTTCCTGGGAAAAATAAAAGATGGATGAAAATTTAATCATTCCACCGGGGAAATGACTTATGGAAGATTTCAATAAAGTCCGAACCGAAATTGAACATCGGATGAAAGAGCATAAAATTCATGAAGATGTCATCCATTCTTTTATTTCCAGTACAAAAAAGGTTCATGAAGGATTTTCCGGGAAAATTTCCTTTGATAAAATCCGGGAGCCTGACCTCAACGACTTAATTTTTTATAAAGAACTGAAGAAAAATTCCCTGCTTCAAAAAAATCTTAACAGGCTGGTTGTTATAAAACTGAACGGAGGCCTGGGAAGCTCCATGGGGCTTTCAAAGGCAAAATCAATTATCCCGGTAAAGAACGGGCTGAATTTCCTTCAAATTACCATCAACCAGCTATTAATCCTTCGCCAGCGGGCAAAGATAAATATCCCTATTATTTTCATGAATTCCTTCAGCACAAGAGACGACACTCTTGCAACAGAAGAACTTCGCGGTATCAACCGGGAACACAATCTTCCTGAAGATTTTTTACAGAATAAAGTACCCAGACTCAATGCAGAAACACTCATGCCTGTCGGTGACGGTGAAAGTCCAGGAAACTGGTGTCCTCCCGGTCATGGCGATATATATCTTGCACTGAAAAACTCCGGCATCCTCGATCAGCTCATCGAATCCGGAAAGGATATTGCATTTGTTTCCAATACGGATAACCTTGGCGCATCCGTAACTTCTCGTATTCTTTCGGAATTTATCAAGCATGATCTTGAATTTGCCATGGAGGTGACTGCAAAAACGCCTTCCGATATTAAAGGGGGCATCCCTGTTAAGCATGGGAAACGTATCGAGCTTCTGGAAATTGCCCAGGTAAAAGAAGAAAATGTAAAAGATTTCCAGGATATGGACCGGTTCAGCTATTTCAATACGAATAACCTCTGGATCCATCTTCCTTCTTTGAAAAAAAGGATGGAATCTGATTTTGAACTGCCCCTGATTGTCAATCCAAAAGAAGTAGTCGGACAGAAAATTATCCAGCTGGAAACAGCTATGGGAGCCGCTATAGGCCTTTTTGAAAAAACAAGAGCATTTGTCGTACCCCGGTCCCGTTTTGCTCCTGTTAAAGCCTGCTCGGACCTTCTGGTACGCAGAAGCGATGCCTATATTTTACAGGAAAAGTCCGGACTTCTTCGCATCAATCCTGAGCGTGAATTCGGCGAAGTACATGCAAATCTGGACGGCAACTATAAAAATCTTGAAGATTTTGACCGTTATTTTCAACAGATTCCCTCTCTTCTTTATGCAGATCATTTTAACGTTAAAGGTCCAGTTCACTTTGATATCTCCGTAAAAATCACCGGCGATGTCACCATTGAAAACCCAACAGATCGGATCAGAAACATCAGCGAACTGGGAAGAACAGAATTTTCAAACGAAACCGTTTCTTTTGCATAACATTCCGCCAGCGGTTTCGCATGTTTTCCGGGCTGTCTAGTAAAGCAAGCAGAGATTCTAATATTTCCAAACCATATCTCTAAAGACAAAAATTGATCATCTTCCGGCTCAATGAGTCCAAATTGTTTTAGAAATTATTTGAAGAACTTTGATGCTGAAAAATAAAAAAGGGAAACCTTTTACAAGGCTTCCCTTTTGAGATCATGAAAATCTTAAGTTTGATTACATCTTATATGTAATGGCAAACTGAGGATTCACCTGATAGGCAGTTACAGAATAGTTGTAAAGCGCTCCATAGGTAAAGCTTTCATAGTTTGGCAGAAATGTTCCGTTTGCCTGAGCAAAATCGCAGCTCCCTGCAGCAAGTCCCACATCGCAGTTCTGTAAAACAGCCATTGTATGAAACATGCTCCAGTCAGACATCATGCTGCCTTTAACTGTATTTCTGTGGGCATATTCAAGAGCAAAGTCAATGGTCAGCTTTTCGCTTACGTCAATCCCCATCCCTAAGGTTGTATGATGTTCTGTAACTACAGGAAAGAGAGGATTTATGCCTTCTTCTGTTACAGGAGATCTTCCGTAATTGTGTCCGATTCTGTAAGCCACCTTGTCAGGCTTGTATTCAAAACCAAGTTTATATACAGGCTGATCGCGCCACTTCATATGAAATGCCATTCCCTGAACATAGTTTCCAAAAGGCATTTTGAAATAAGGAGAATCCAGATTGAATTCAACAGTATTGATAGCAGATGACCACATGATATAACTTACATCAAATGCCATGGTCAGAGCTTCAGTCACTTTATAGGCAAAACCTACATTATGACTTTCAGGCCAGATCATATTCATGGAAACCTGTGGTTTTCTCCAGAAAACTGGATTCCCGTAATTTATACTCATGTCTCCATCAAATCTTAATTTAGCTCTGCTTTGATAGGAATAAGCAACTGCAAAATTGTCAGAAACATCATAGGTAAGACCGGCTTTTCCGGAAAGTGCATAAGCAATGTCGCTTTCGTATTCAAATCCGGCGCCCATCAGTTTCATCAGGTTTCCGGGATCTGCAAAAGTCCAGCTCCACTCCATTTTTGAGACACCAAAATCCACACCTGCTCCCAGGCTGAGTTTTCCCATTTTAATTGCATATCCTGGAGTCACTCTTACGTAAGCCATAAATGATCTTAGATTCTGGGAAATGAGCTTCTGATCACCTAAAATTGGGAGAGGAGGCATTACTGCTCCTGTTAACATGCTGCCCATCATATTCTGGGCAACTTGATTGATGGTGCCTCTTCCTGGAGTATGACGAAGAATTCCATCATATTTGGCTCCACCCCCGCCTTCTGCATACATTGCAAGGCCAAATCCCTGGTTTTCACCGATCTTTTTTCTAAAACCGACATAGGGTAAAGGAAATCCTGGAATCCCTACCATTACCTCATCATCATTCCTTACTTTGTTTCTGTAATATTCATTGGAGGTGCCATTCTGGTTTGTTGCAGAAGCTCCTGGATAAGGCATGAATTCATCTTCATATATAAAAGTGGGTCTGATATAATTTAAACCCAGTTCAAATTGTGATCCATCATGTCTTGCAAGCTGAGAAGGATTGGCTTCAACGTCCATTGCTGAACCGCCAAGAGCAAGTCCAGCTCCTCCCATACCGCCATATCTTACGCCATAGGATGAAAGTTTCATTCCATTGGTTGCAAAAACAGATGTAGAAGCAAGAAAAATCAGAGAAATAAGGCTTCCCCTGACTAATACTTTTCTTTTATTTTCTAGCATAAA
>JAOUOA010000130.1 GCA_029880625.1 Spirochaetia bacterium | reverse complement strand
ATCTTTGCAATATAAAAGAAAAATTAAATTACGTTTCAACCATTCCAGCCTTAATTGCATATTTAACCATATCTGCAACCTTGTGAACATTTAATTTTTTCATCATATTGGCTCTGTGCACTTTTACAGTCCTGGATGAAATGTTCAGTATTTTTGCAATTTCTTCGCTGGATTTACCCTCTGCAATTAATTTGAGAATTTCTCTTTCTCGATTCGTAAGCGAAATAAAAGGACTGTCTTTTGAAGAAGAACTATCGCCTGACAGCTGGCTTTCAATTCTCGGACTCAGGTAAGTTTTTCCGTTCATGACAGATTCGATGCATTTCAGGAGGTCGTCCCCGGCTTCTTCTTTTAAGACAAATCCGTTAATATTGAATTTTAATAATTGTTTTACATACTCTTCATTGTCATGTCTTGATAGCATGATGATTTTAATTGAAGGCTGGCTTTTTTTCAAATGTCTTGCAACTTCAATTCCTGTCATAGAAGGCATGGAAATGTCAAGAATTGCAATATCCGGGACAATTTTTTCTATTTGATCCAGCGCTGCTTTGCCGTCATCAGCTTCTCCCACAACTTCACAATGATTGGAAGCTGATAAAATCATTTTTACTCCTTCACGAAGGATTCCATGATCGTCAGCTAAAAATATTTTCCATTTATTCATTTTCTTTCACCCTGGAAGCTGGAAAGGGAAGTCTGATTTTATATACTGTTCCTCTTTGGACTTCAGAGCTCAAATCCATATCCCCGCCTCGATCTTCCACTCTTCTTCTTATATTTTCAAGACCAAATCCGCTTGAAACAAGTCGGACCTTTTCTTCATCAAAACCTTTACCATTATCTTCAATAACCAGTTTAACTCCTTTGCTGCCGCTTTCAAGCAAAAGATTGGTTTTTGTGGCACCGGAATGTTTGGTAATATTGGTAAAAATCTCCTGAACAATTCTAAAAATATTCACACCGGTTTCATTATCAATTCTTTTCTTTATATGGAAAGTTAATTCTGATTTGCAATTGGCAATTTCCAGTATTTCTTTTGCCATCCACCGGATCGTAGCTTCCAGACCCAGTTCTCTCAGGCTTGAGGGATACAGGCCGGTATAAATCTCTCTCAATTCCTGACTGGCTCTGTCTATGATATTCAATCCATTTGTAAATTTATCTTTATTTTTAACAGGATCTTTTGTGAAACTTTGGAAATTCATTTTTGCAGCAAGGATGGTCTGGCCCACACCATCATGGAGTTCCCTTGCCAGTTTCTGGCGTTCTTTCTCCTGAAGATTTAAGATACTGCTGTGGAGGCTTTGCACTTTTCTTTCGAGTTTCTTCTTATCTGTAATATCTCGTAAAACGATACCTTTTTCCTCGCCAAAGCTGTAAATGCTGTAGCCGAAAATTTTATTTTTATAAGAAAACTCACAGTTATGAACCGTATTTTTTTCAGACTTTGCAAGATTGCTGATAAAAGCTTCCCGATTCTTTTTACTCATTTTCACAAGCTGGAAAAGATCAGTTCCGATGCATTTTTCCTTTATATGAAACTCGCTTAGAAAAGAATCATTTGCATAATGAATTTTATTAAGATTATCAAGGGTAATAATTGGAGAAAGACTGGAAAGAATTAATTTTAAATATTCAGGAAAATCAGTACTGGAATCTGACGGCTTCTGTTTTTTTGTTTTTCTTTTATCGGAAGTTTTCACCGGTGAACATTTAGAAGATTGAATCAGTAAAAAACAAGCTTAAAATTGAAATCATGAGGAATTGCCTGTTTTTTTTAAAAAACGCAAAGCTGGAATGATTTTCCGGGGATTTTATTACGAAAAAGGAATAATATCTTCAATAAGATTTCTGAAAGATCAGGAAAACTGTCCGGTATTTCCAATCATGAAGAAAAAAAAGACGGCTTTTTATAAGCCGTCTTTTTCAGTGTATACGCTTTATCTCTGGAAAACATACTGGATTACAGGATTCTGATTCCAATTTGTATTTTCCGTCCCTCCGCTGCTGTACCAGCCGTAAAATTCCGGATATGCTTTATGAATATTTGTATTTTCATATGGCCATAACCAGTCTCCCTCGACTAAAAGAGCCCATCGAAATCCATTAGAAGCCTGATATAAGTCATTTCCCTCTTCATCAAATGTATAGCCTGGAAAATGAATCTCTCTTTTTCCATTTTTATAGCTTACATAGAGGTCATAAGGAAAGGATCCAAGGTCGCTGATGCTTATCGGCGAATCAAAAGTAAATTCAACAAATACTGTCATGCCTGGTTCAAAAGCTGAACCTCTGATGGTATTTGAAGAATGGATTGATGTCTCAGATAATGAAAGAAGTTCAAATCCCTGCACGGCAGCAGATCTTCCTGACTCTCTGATTGTTTGCTGCTCGGAACCTCCAGAACGTTCCATTGTGAAGGATGCAGAAACAGGCAAGTTCAGATTTAACGAAGCCCCATTCTTCCTGGAAGAAGAACATGATTTTTTTTGAGAATCAGAATTTTCACTTTCTGCAGAAACTTCTTTGGCAAAAAGGTTTTCGGATACAACCTCTGCCTCATGGGCAGGAAAGCCAGAGTCAGATAAATCATGATTCGATTCTCGGCTCTTATGATGACTGTGACGTTCCTCATCACGATCTTCCCGATCATGTTTTCCGGCTTTGATTCCTCCAGCAACATGCTGAAGCATCATTCTCAGTTTCACAACGTCTCCGTTTGAATTAAGATCTGCTTCGCCTGATACTCTTACAACATAATCATTAAAGTCTGCATTCGCAGCATGTAAAAAGCCTTTCCCGTGATGATCATGCCTGTCATGGGATTTTTTATGTGAAGAATGGTAATTAAATTTGTGATGCCCATGTTTACTGCTGTGAAGTCCCAGAGCATTTCCTTTTGTTTTATGTGTTTCGTATGCTGCTGTATAATATGCTTCACCACGCTGTTCTGAACCTTCCGGGAACCGGATTTTTGCAGACCGTGACGAATCATTCGGATAAAGGTCTTCTGAATCTGGAATGCCGTCTCCGTCTGAATCCAATACCTCGCCCCGATTTCCATCATTCGGATTCGTTTCAATGATTCTTGATATTTCAAGATCAATTGAAAGAAATAAATTAAGATTTTGAACATTCAGAATCGATACGGTATACACTTTCATGACTCCGTCTATATAAACCACTACATTTACCGTTTGGGTACTGCTGTCCACGGTGAAGGTACCTGTAAAATTTCCGGCCCTTGAAGGCGAAAAGGAAAGCAGGGTATTGTTATTGAGCGAATCAGTAACATCTATAGAAATACTGCTGTTCATTGATTCATGGAGAACATTGAGATTCACCTGGATCGTATTTTCTGCGTCTGTCAGAAAAGAAGCATCACCGCTGGTGGTATACTGCAAATTAAAAGTCTGAGGCTGATCGGAAACAGCCGTATTTCGAAAGGCAGGATTTGCCAGAGACAAAAGCCATTGATAATTAGGATCTTCCTGCTGACAGGAAATCAAGAATAATGCCGAAAGTAAAACAGCCGGCAAACCAGTTTTCAATGTAAAGAGATTCATATTCATCCTCCAGGGAAATCTATATATGAATATATACATTATTAAGTTTCCATCCGCAATACCCCGAACGTACTAGTTTATAAAATAATTTAAAATATTTTATAAAAAATGAATTTTTCAAAGAAAAATTTAATCCAAAAGGTTCAGAACAGATTAAAAATATCGCAAACCTTTGCACAAAAATTTTGCAAAGGAATTTAAAAAAACAGACGTTAAACATTTTCGTAAAACCGGGCATTTTTTCTTTTTCTGGTTCCTCACTAAAAATGTCATAAACTGCAGTGTTTCGTAGTGATTCCGTATTAATCCATAATTACTACAGAAATATTTGAAATAGGCGAAAGTAAAGCATTGAAAATTCTAAAAAAATAGATAGTGGAACTTTTATAGAAAATAACAGAAGCAGTTTTTGAATCATTATCTAACGAGACTGTGGTGTTTAAGGGATGTCATTCCAGTGCATATATTCCAGCTTGAACTGTAAGCAGAACTTGCTTCAGAGCACACTGGAATTTAAAAAGAGAATTTTCAGGAGCGCTCACTTTAAGTGACAAAATACAAATCAGGTAAAATTAGAAAAATTTACTTTTCATTTAAGGAATACATTCTGATAATCAGGATTCAGATACCAGTCTGAATTCAGAGAACCATCGCCCGTATACCATCCGTAAAATTCAGTATAAGCTTTGTTAATATTAACATGTTCAAAGGGCCATTTCCATTCGCCTTCGATTAAGAGGGCCCATCGGAATCCGTCTTCTGTAAGATAAAGATCATTCCCATATGAATCCGTAACAAATCCTGGAAAGTGAATTTCTTTTCTTCCATTTTTATAAGACAGATAAAGGTCATAAGGGAAATCTCCCAGAACAGCAGGATCTACGGGTTCATTAAAAATAAACTCAACCTCTGAAACCATACCGGGGACATAGACGCTTCCTCTTGTTGTATTTGAAAAATTAAGAGTCTCACGTGACGATGGAAGGATTTCAAAAGCGCTGATTTCATTTAGATCACCGGACGTCTCATTCAGGGCATTATCGGGACCCTGTGAACGCAGCATTGTATAAGATGCAGCAGCAGGAAGATTCAGCTTCAGATAAAATCCTTTTTTCAGATTTTTTACACCGCAGGATTTTCCATATTTATGGTTGTAATCATTAAATTTTTCAAACTCATGCTCTGAATTGGAATCATCAACTTCATAATCATGTTCTTTATTAAAGGCAGCTCCGCCAGCAACATGCTGAACCTTCATTCGAAGTCTTACGGCTTTTCCGGCTGCATTATAGTCCACCTCTCCGGCTAACTGAACAACATAGTCATTAAAATCCACTTCAGCAGAATGGAAATAATCTTCGCTGTCATCACGGTTGTGGAATTTACCTGAATATTTTTTATAACCAGTTTTTTTATTTAAATAATCGGGATTTACCGAATCGCCTTTTATAATTTTTTTCTTAGGTTGTTCATGAGACTTCTTTCGGTCATGATCCTCATGATTACTTTTATGTTTATCATCTTTGAAAATATCTTTATGAGTTTCAAAAGATACAGTATAGAATTCATTTCCTGAAGGAAATTTTACTTTTTCTGATCTTTCCGGATCGTCTTTGTAATCATCTTCAGAATCCGGAACGCCGTCTCCATCGGAATCAGGATCAGGATCCTGACTCTTGTCGGGACTCAACAAAATTCTTATGACAATAATATTTGCTGATTTAATGTCGATTTCGTATTTCTTTTGGACTCCATTGACAAGAGCATCTACGATTAAAGTAGTTGAGGTTCCTTCTTTCAGAACAAAGGTTCCCTTCAGATTACCGTTCTGAGCAGGTTTTACATTAAAAAGAGTATCCCCAAGAGGTGTAAAAATACTTAAATCTGCATCGATTCCTTGATTGTGAGAATCTATATAAATTTCAACATTGATGACCCTATCGGTATCAGCAATAATGGATGGATCTGTCGTTCCTGTATCAACCTGAAGATCAAATGCCTGAGGTATAACCGGAGCATTGTCCTGATTTGTTCCATTCATTAGCCCTAAAAGCCACAGGTAATTAGGATCTTCTTTCTGACAGGATACTGTAAAAAAAAGCGGTATAAGAATTGAGATGATTGATATCTTTTTAAAAAAATTGCCCATAAAATTTTAACTGTACATGATTTTTGTTTAAGATAATAAACCCTGATTTAAGTATTATTATACATCATTATTACTATAATATATATTAGGTATTATTTTTGCAACTTTTTAGATGTTTTTTCTAAAATATCTAAAAAATTTCTAAAATAATCCAGGCTGAGAGTGTAAAACAGCCCTTGTTTTTGATTTTTTAGCACTTTTATCCGAATTTTCTAAATTTTCAGGTCTGGATTCCAGTTCTTCCAGCTTTTCTTCTGCTCTGGAGATTACTTTTTCAGGGATTCCAGCCAGTTTTGCCACATGAATTCCATAAGATCGATCTGCCTGACCTTCACGGATTTTGTGCAGAAAAACAATCTGACCTCCTGAATCATCCACTTCCATGGTTAAATTAAAGACTCCTTCCCGATCTTTCAATACCGTCAATTCATGATAATGGGTAGCAAAAAGAACTTTGGGCCGTTTCACATCAGATTCTGTAAGATGTTCAACGATGGCCCATGCAATTGACAGCCCATCATATGTAGAAGTTCCCCGGCCGACTTCATCCATAATTACCAGACTTCTTTCAGTACAGCGGTTCAAAATTCGGGCTGTTTCCAACATCTCCACATAAAATGTAGACTCGCCCCTGGTAAGATTATCTGAGGCCCCAATTCTTGTAAAAATACAATCGACAATGGACAACCTGCATAATTCCGCCGGAACAAAAGAGCCTATCTGCATGAGAAGCTGGAGGATTCCAATTTGCCGAATATAGGTCGACTTTCCGGCCATATTCGGTCCTGTAATCAGAGAAAAGGTACGGTTTTTTTCATTCATGAGAAGATCATTGGGGATAAATGCATCTCCGGGAGGCAGGTATTTTTCCACGACAGGATGCCTTCCGCCGAGAATTTCCATAAAGCCTTCCTCTGTGATCTCCGGACGCCTCCATTTATAAACATACGCGGCTTCGGCAAGGGATACGAAAAAATCAAGTTCAGCGATCTGCATCATCAAGCGGCGGAAATGCTCACGAATTGCCACAGCTTCGCCGCACAAATTCTGAAAATATTTTTCTTCAATTTCCGAAACAGTCTGTTCGGCGCTCGATATTTCAATTTCCAATTCCTGCAGCCTGTCGCATGTAAAGCGCTCATTGCCGACAAGAGTCTGCGTTCGCCTGTAGTCGTCAGGAGCATCCTTTGCCTGATTTCTGCTCATCTCAATAAAATAACCGGCAACCCGGTTATATTTTACTTTAAGCGTATTGATGCCGGTCCTTTTTCTTTCTTCTTCTTCAAACTGCAGAATCCACTCAGCCCCTTCCTTCATTGCTTTTCTGCCCAGATCCAGTTTTTCATCGACACCTTCGCGCAAAAAGGGGCCGTTTCCAAATACTGCAGGAAGCTCCTCCCTTACGGTTTTTTTTATTTTTTCTTTTAACTGTA
>JAOUOA010000128.1 GCA_029880625.1 Spirochaetia bacterium | reverse complement strand
CCAGCTGGGGGATTCTGCAGGCGTTTTTGGCGCCGCATGGATCGGCATTTAGTCCATTTCATCACGGGGATTCAATGGGCCCTTTTTTTACTCCGATTCGATACGCCGATACGATATCAATATAGCGCAAATAACCGAGAGTCTGATTTTTATCATCCACAATGGCAATCTTATCCATCTCTCTTTCTGAAATGATCCGCAGGGCTTCTCCGAGAGAATCAGACATTTTAAGAGAAGGAAACGAACCCTCGCATACGTCTCCGACAGTGACCAGATTCTGGATATCTCTGTAATCATGCGTCAGCCGGATCTTTCGGATTGAAATCACCCCATGATAGGTATTATCAGAATTCACGACAATAAAATCGCTGGCATGAATCTTGATTGATTTTTTTTCCAGATCTGCCAGAAGCATGTGTTTATTAATGATTGCTTCTTTTCTTAAATTCTGTCTGAAATTTTTTGAAATCGGCATGCTTTCCAGAACATCAAAATTCATATCCCAGTAATGAGCGGGAGATTTAAATCGGTTCAGAACCTGGCCTTTATAAATTGACCACTTGCTTGAAAGAGTCACAGAAATAATCGATACCAGCATAAGCGGAGGAAGAAGAGCATAGCTTCCAATCATATCGCAGACCATAATCATTCCGGCAATGGGAGCGCTTGCCACACCGCCGTAAAATGAACCCATTCCGACCAGGATAAAAGACGGTATGGAAACATCAATAGAAGGAAATAAATATGCCGTGATACATCCCACAAATCCTCCGATCATACCGCCGACAAAGAGCGAAGGTCCAAAAATTCCGCCGGAACCTCCCGAGCCGATTGTAAAAGAAGTTGTCAGCATTTTCAAAAAAGCAATAAAGATAAAAATCCCTGCCAGCTCCAGAAGGTTTCCCGAATAATTATAATTTCCTTTACCAAGAAGTGCGTCCTGCATTAAACCAAATCCGGAACCAAGAATTTCAGGCACCAGAAGGGCTACAGCGCCGACAAAAACACCGCCCAGGGCAGGCTTGAGGACTGGATGCAGTTTGAGTTTTATAAAAAGCTTTCCAGTATTTTCAAAAATTTTTATAAAAAACCATCCGAGAAATGAACAGATAAAACCAAGAAGCAGATAGGCTGTCAGAAGCCTGTAATCCCTTAGAGTAACATCGCCGACATCGAAAATGCTTTCTGCTCCCATGATGCTTGTATAAATCAAATATGAAGTCACAGAAGCTATAATTGCAGGCACAAGAGAATCGCTTTCAAAATCTTCTCTGTAAACCGCCTCCACTGCTGTCAGAGCACCGCCCAGAGGAGCTCGAAAAATTGCCCCCAGACCTCCGGCCATTCCGACAAGAAGCAGCGTACGTCTGGCGCGGGCGCCGGCGCTGAGAAACTGAGCAACAGCAGAGCCGAATCCTGCGCCGATTTGAGATACCGGACCTTCTTTTCCTGCACTTCCGCCGGAAGCGAGAGTAAAGATTGTAGCAATTGCTTTATAAAGAGGAACTTTTGCACTGATCCTGCCCTCTTCATGGTGAAAAGCATGGATCATTGAATCCGTACCCGTCCCGCTTGCTTCACTGCATAAAAAATGAGATACCATACCTGCAAGAAGACCGCCCAGAACGGGAAGAAAGAAAATATACCAGCGATTGATGATCTGATCAGGAAGAATTTCAAGATGAAATTCGCCTGCAGGATGCCCCAGATCCAGCCCCATCAGTTCAAAAAAAGTAAAATGTTCGGCATAGGCAAGAGCGTACGAAAACACTACAGCGCCCAGCCCTGAAACAATTCCAATAATCAGCGAATAAAAATAGATTGATTTTTCATCTTTGATTCGAAACCGGTCCAGCCATAATGCCATGACTGTTTTTCGCAGGACAGATTCTCAGGGCAATTGATTTTTTCAAAAGAAAAGAATTCAATTCAATAAATGTACCGTTACATCATGGAAAGTTTTCGCAAGAAGATGGGAAAGTTTTTCTTCTTTGGTAAAAAATATAATCTGCCAGCCTTTTTCTTCAGAAAACTCCTTGAGAAGTTTCACTGCTGCATGGATCCTGACTTCATCCAGATGCAGAAAAGGATCATCCAGAAGCAGGATCCCTTTCTCTCTTGAAATTTTTGATGCAAGAGCAAGCCTCGATGCAAAAACAAAAGAGTCTCTGGTTCCTGTCGAGAGATTGCCGATAGAACGAAGCGTTCCTCCGGAATCTTCAATCTGAATATGATTTTGATGAAGCTTCTTTATGGAGACATTCCTCTCATTTAAAAAAATATGAGATGCATACTTTTGCAGTTCATCTTCGAGAGCGGAAAAACTGTTTTCCGTTTGATTTTTTATATCCTTAAATATATCAAGAGCATTTCCTGCTGCAAGACGGTCCATTTCAATTTCATTTTTTTCCTTCTGAAGTCTGTTCAGCTCAGTCTCAGCATCATGAAGCTCGTCAAGAATTCCTTTCAGGCTGCCTCTCACTTCGCCGGATAGACCTTCTTGTTTTATGGACAGCTGCTTTTCTTCTTCTTCAAGAGCCCTGAAGTCTGATTCAAGATTCTGATTTTTGGTTTTCAAACGGTTCAGCTTTAGATCATCATATCCTTCAGACGGAATTCCTTCTTCATCAAAATTTATCAGTTTTCGACGGCAGTCTGAGGAGATCTCCTCTATATTTCCCTTCAGTTCAGGCAGAGACTTTAATTTTTCAATGTCAAAGGCAGCTCGTTCTGCCTCATTAATTTTAATTAAAAATTCATCGCGTCCTTTGATGGAAAATTTTTTCAGAAAGTCTTCCAGATTTTTTTGAGCAAGGTTAATTTCATTACCGGATAAAAGAATCTGCCGGTCCAGCTCCTTTAACTCCTCTTCTGCTTTTTTTAATGCAAAAGATAAATCTTCCAGGGATTTTTCTTTGCTGCTGTATTCAGCACGAATTCGATAAAGTCCGGATTCATACGAATCCAGTCTTTCTTCCGAAGATTCTTCTGAAAATTCACTTCGCCATTCGTCTTTCAGCTTCTGAAGAAAGTCAACAGCAGCATTTATATTTTTCTGAGAAATTCTGTCCCGTAGAAAAGAAATCATAAAATAAAGAGCCGCAAAGGAAGAGAAAGCCGCTATGACAAAACGGACATAAACCGGTTCCAGTGAGAAAAACCAGCCTGAAGGAGCGGATAAAATCAGCAGAAATCCATATACAAGGTACCTGTATGCAGGGGCAGTTTTTTTCTGAAATTCGTCTCTTCTGAAAATGGAAATTCGATCCAGAAACACCGAAGCAAGTCTGTCTTTTTTTCTGAAATGAGATAATTCTGCAGAGAGAGCTTCGCTTTTCTGTAAAATCTCACCGAGATTCTCTGATGCTTCATCTTTTTTTAATTTCAGCAGACTTTTCTGACGATTCAGATCCTGAACTCCTTGATCGAGTTTTTCCAGATCTTTGAAGTTTTCTTTTGAAAATACGGATAATTCTCTGATTGTTTTTTGCGTCTCTTCCAGATCATTCAAAGATTTTAAGATGCCTTTGATTCTGATTTTTTCTCTAATTTTTTCCATCAAAAACAGTTCTTCTTGATTTTTTTTTAATTCTTCTTTTAGCTTTAATTTTTGAAGATCGATATCAGTTTTTTGGTTTTCATACTGACCGATCTTTTGGCCGCTGTTATGGATTTCCTGTTTTTCCTGAAGAAGAGTTTCCATGCGCTTTTTCAATGCATTTTCTCTTTCTGTGAGTTTTGAAAAATTTCTCATATGACTGTGCGTCATGGAAAGAGAAGATTTTTTTGTAAGACTGTCCACTAAAAGATCCGGGCTGATACCGCCTGTAAACAGCTGGTTTTTTACATTTTGAAGCCATTTGGAATTATCGGAAATCTCCATGATGATGTTTTCAGCTTTTATGGAAAAAAGCTGCCTGTATTCTTCTTCGCCCAGAGATCCTGAAATATCAGGATCAAGCTCCACTTCCATTTCGCCGTATCTTTTTTTTAATTCTTTTCCGGAACTTTTTGCTGCGGACGGTCTGCAGAGTGAATAAAAAAATGCATCCTGAACTGTTGTCTTCCCCGATTCATTGGGCCCCAGAAAAACATTAAAACCAGTAAGAGGAAAAGCTGCATTTGAAAATTTTCCAAATTGAATCAATTTGATTTTTTCAATCATGACCGCTTCTCCAGAATCTCTTTTATTTCTGCCAGAGCAATCTGACGCGATCTGTACCAGATTTCATATTGAGAAGCATCGTCTGGCCTTCTTGATTCCCATTCTTTCAAGAATTGTTTGACAATACTTACTTCAGAAATCCCAGGGAAGGGAAGAATCTTATTTCTGTCAATTTCAAGTTTTCGCACCTTTTTCTTCAGCTGATTTCTGATACGCTCCTCAAGCTGCGGCACTTTCTTTTCATCCTCCACAAGCCCCTGAAGCTCTATCTCCACGAAATCGTTTTTTTGAAACCGCTCCCAATCCCCGGGCAGGTCTGTTGATTCACATTCAAAAAGAACAGGAAGAACCGCTTTATGATACTGGCCTGCATTCTGTATGGGTTCAAAAAAGCTTGAAAGCGCTGCGTCAATTTTAATCCGGTACATTCCGTGTTCTCCATTTTCACCTTTTCTCCAGACTCTTGCAGAACCGGGATATGCCAGGGTGCACTCTCTGTATGATGCAGTTCGATGTGAATGGATATGTCCGAGGGCTGCATAATCACAGCCATGAAAATGGAATAGTTCAGAATCAATGGATTCAGCGCCTTCTTCATCACCCGGTCCCGTGTATTCAATCAGCTCTGATATGTTTCCGTGGCACAATGCAATTCGAAAAGGAGCTTTTTTAGGAGGCAGGCTCCACTGGCGATAGGAGCTGCAGTCCTTCTGATGCGGAATCGTCAGAAATTCAATTTCGATCCCGTTAAAATCCAGAGTAAAGAAATCAAATGGAATACGGCTTGAAAAACGGACCTTTCCAAAATCAAAAGCATCAAGGGATTCATTTTTTTTAATTCCGAGAGATTCATGGTTACCGGGGATATAAATAATTTCGCCTGGAAATTTTCCTGTGATTTCCCTGAACTCATTTTTCAAAAGTGCAACGTCGCGGAATGAATCAAAAATGTCTCCCGACATTAAAATACACCGGGAACCATCTGCACGGCTTATAATTTCAGAAAGTACTTCCAGGGAGTATTCTTTTTCACTCCCTGAAAGGTGCAGGTCTGCAATATGCAGAATGTCAATCGTCTTTTCAGTCACATGCCAATTTTACAACATGGGTGTGACAGAAAAGCAGGAATCTCATTCAGCTTTTTGAAAAACATCAAGGTTTCTGTGGATGATCCCCAGGATTTCGGGCAGAGCAGCACTGGGAATTCTTAAATCTTTGTTTAGAATGGTTGATATAAAATTATCCAGATTAGCCATTACAGCTTCAGTTTCATAGAAATAATAAACAAAGTCTCCCGCACCGGGCTTTTCCACAGTAAAAGAACCAAAACTCATGTAGGGCTCTTTCGTAATAAAAACACGATCCTTTGTAGCAAAGGTAATCACATCAAGTTCATTCCAGCGCATGGGAATGTGCTGCTTGCCGCTGCGTAAATAAGGTTCCTGGAATTTGTACTGATAGGTCTTGGGTTCATATACAAGAAATATTTTATATCCGTCAGACTGAAACGTCACTCCGCTATCAGATGGAAGAATATTTTTTACATTTTTAAATGCAATAATTTCAAGACGGGTATAGTTTGAGTTGGTATCAAACATTGCATTTACAATATACCCCTTGCCGTCAAATTCAATCGCTTCTTCATAAAGCCCTTTGAACAACTCAATCCATTTTTTTGACATCAAACAATCCTTTTATTCATTTATTTCAAAAGTTTAAAAAGCCTGCAGTCTTCTATAGATCTGCCTATCGAAGACTGCATACTAGTCTGTTACTTTATTCCACAGACTGCTTCCAGCTATATTTCAAAATGAATTTTGAAAAGCAAACATAATATTTTCAAAATTCATATAAAATATTAGACGATAAAATCACCGGTCAGATTACATATGCAGTTTCACTGATATTTATTCTGGAAAAAATTAGTTTTTTATGGAAAAGTAAGGTAAATACAATATGAAATGACATAATATGGAAATATCTTTTCTTACTAACTAACCATATTTTTATCAGAAAGATTCCAAAACAAATCAAACTTGATTATTCAAAAATCTGGAAAATAATTTCAGCCAGCAATAAATTTAAAGATATTATATTATTTAAAAACAAGTTTTAATTTTTTTAGTCAGTAAAAGTTGATCTGTTATATTGAAGATATTTAAAACAATATGCGGGACCATAAAATTTTAATTTCCATTAAAATAATTTCTGGAACGATTCAAATACTCATTGAACTCAGAAAGATCTTTAGCAAATTGATTCACACGGGATTTGCCCCATTCTCGGGAAAGTCCCGTCATAAATTTATTTTCTGCTTCTTCAAGATTGAGCCCAAGACCTTTTCCTTTTTTTGTAACTGTCAGTCTTTTCATTCTTCTGTCTTCTTCATCGGGCTGACTGAAAATCAAACCTAAATCCTGGAGGCCGCGGATTGCCTGACTCATTGTCATTGCATCTCTGCGGAGCATTTTTCCCAGTTCTCCCTGGGAAATACCTGGTTTTTTTTCAACATGGATTAAAATTGCAAGTGCAAGAGTCGATTGTTTTTCTTTGCGAGGGATTACTTCTTTAAAAAGATCCATAGCTCCTCTATATGCGGCACCCATTGCGAGAATTAATTCATTACTGCTCATAGAGGCTTTTTACGGTATCGATTTCACTAAGTCAATAAAAAATATATATATATTTATAAAATTAATACAAAAAAAATTAATACCAATGTTCCGACATACGACATTACTGATTCAAATCAGTAGTATTACGTACGCTGCCGGGGGCATTTCTCAAAAATCATTAATTTTTTAATCATGGGGATTAATTTCTAATAATTTAAGATTTCTGTCTGAAGCCGGTAACGATTTTAATTGTTTCATGTTTTTAAAAAAACATTCCCAGCTTTCACTGCATTTTATAAAAATTTTTCTGAAATGATCCTGACCTGAATGATAACGAAGATAATTCATAAAATGCGCATTATTATATTCTTTAT
>JAOUOA010000129.1 GCA_029880625.1 Spirochaetia bacterium | reverse complement strand
CGACGGAAAGAAGATCCGTAAGGCCGTGAAGGAACCGCGACATTCGAGGCATGGTCCGGATTCTTGCAGCAAGAAGAAGTCCTCCTCCTGAATTGAAATCCTTGAAAATCTTTTGAATATCACGTTTCCCGATAAACTGCGGCCCATTTTGTTCATTGTTCAGTTCAGTGATTTCAAGATCAGGAAATTTTTCTTTGAGAAATATTTTTGCTTCGCTTGAATCAGAAAATGATCCCAGATAAAGGCCGCATCGATAAAGAGGCTTCGCAACATTTCCTGAAGAATAGCTGTCAAAGTTTAACAAATATGCAGTTTCCCATTCTTTTGTACAGGAAAGTGCGTACGCAGATAGAAATTTTAAACAAACCATGACTGTTGCAAATTTAGAAAGAGCAGGATTTCTTACAGGATTGACAAATGCTGAATCTTCAAAGACCGGGCCTTCATCTGGAATTTGGTGATGATCCAGAATAATTACTTTTGAATCATTTTCAATCAGTGCAGAAACTTCTTCCCGATGCGAACTACCCATATCAAGAAAGATATACAGATCTGCCTTTAGCTCAAGCAGATCCTTGTAGAGATTTCCGGAAATTCCATAATCATCTCCGGAATCGGAAACACGAATTGAAAGTCTCCCTCCGTTTTTTTCATGATGTTCTTTTAGAAAAGATCCCAGCATGGCTGTTGATGCAACACCGTCGACATCCCGGTCCCCTAAAATGGAAATATGTTTTTTACCGCTGATGGCATCTTTCAAATAAGATACAGCTTTTTCCATGTCAGGAATCAGAAGCGGGGATTCAAAAGAAGAAAAACCAGAAAAGTCATTTTCAGAAAGATCAGAATAATCGGGATGCTCCAGCAGATCCCGAAAGAGTTTTAGGGGGGTATTTTTAGACTTTTCTTCAGTTGCGGATACGGCAGATAAATACATACGTAATATTGTATTATGTCCCTGTGACAGCTCAAAAGACAAGCTGAATTTTAATTCCAGAAAATTCCTTTGTTTAGGAAAGAATTTTTAACATTTGCTGAATCCCTATTATTTATCCCTTTGACAGGCAGGAAATTTTCAAATATGCGACATAATCTTTGAAATATAATCAAATGAGGTTTAGAATTTGTAAATTTTCGGGAAATCAGAAAACAGTTAAAGATCAAAATACAGCTGATTAAAAAAGTCCAAATCAAAGAGGATCAAAATCATCGAGAAAAAGAGAAGCCTTTTGATTGTCATGAAGAGGAAGGATATCCTGAACTGGATCGTAAAATCTGAGACTTTGGGATTTACGGGTAGGTACGGGAATATATTTTTCTTTTCGGCCCCATTCCCGATAAAACATCCTGTCAATGAGCAGCAAAAAACCTGCAAATGGATAATTCTGGAGAGCGATTTCCCCCCAGTGAGCACAGGTGGGATAAAACTGACACCGGTCACCGTCATAATGCGTATCGTGCATTTTATGGCGCTTGATAATCTGAATCAGTGGTCCTCCGGAAATGCCAGATCCACGGGAATTTCCGCCATGAGGAGTTTCTGTTCGGACAGGCTGATGTCTGCATGAAATGAAAAACAACAATTGTAGGAATATGAAAAAAATTGCGAAACCCAGAAATCCATTCAGGTTTTTAACCATGAATCTTTTTTTTCAGCAGCAATGGAAAAGACAAATCATTTTTCATAACTGGTTCATAAAAGGCAAACTGATAAAACCGATGGTTCTGATTTTTCTTTCTGTTTTTTTCACATCGGCATCTTCCATCATTTCACAAAATACAACTGCAGGAGATTATTTTTACAAAAATCAGAAATATGAACTTGCAACAGCAGAATACATGCGTCTTTATCTGAAAGGAATTCAAACGCCGGCCGTCAAACAAAAACTGGCTCTCAGCTTCATGAGAAATGGAAATTACAGAGAAAGCATTCCCTATCTGGATTCAAAATCTTTTGAAAGCCGTCATCTTAAAATTTATGCATCTCTCAAATCCGGGTTTCATGCGATGGCGATGGATTCCTATCTTACGATTAAAAATTCCGCGCTGTACAGTTCCGATCAGAAATTTAAATCTAAAATTCTTGCAGGAACCATTCTGATTGAAAAAGGAGAATACCAAAAGGCAAGAAACTTTTACGAAAGTATTTCAACAAGTTCTGAAAATCTTGAAATTAAAAGTACATCTGAACACGTAATTTTATATCTTGATCAAATTAAAGAAAAACGCAAAAAAAGCAGGGTCCTTGCCGGAATAATGTCCGGCATTCTTCCGGGAAGCGGTCAGATGTATGCCGGTCATTTTACTGACGGACTGATTTCTTTTTTTATCAATGGATTTTTGATTGGTTCTGCCGCTTATGCAAATCATGCGGAAACTCGTGCCGGCATGAGCCATGGTGGATCGGTCATTCTCGGCGCGGTTGCACTTATTTTTTATTCAGCAAATATTGCAGGCGCTGTTGCTTCGGCAAAACGCTACAATATTTATCAGGAAAGAAAATTTCACCGGGATTTACGTGAAAGGTTTTTCAATCTTGACCGCATGGAGCGCGATACGAATATTTCTTTTACGGTTAAATATTAAAATTGCTGTCCAGGATTTTCAAGACTTTTTCAGAAAGAGAAGAAACAACGAGTTTTTTTACCTCCTGTAGATCAGCAAAATAAACAGAATCCTGGGGCTTAAATTTAACGCTTCCGCACTGCATCCAGTACAGATTTCCTTTGATTCTGTGATGAGTAATATGATGACGGAATGAATTTTCAAATACATGCTTCATTCTGATATCAGCAAGAATCTCTTCAGGAATCGGCAATTCCTTTTCAAAACCTTTCATGCCGCTTTGAGTTTCTTCACAAACTGCATAAGGGAAAAACCACATATTCTTAAAAAACTTTCGATCTTTTTTTTTCTCTATTAAGATTCGCTTTTTTTTATCGTGTACAATATAAAGGTGCATTCTGATATCAAGCGGAGAAGATTTCTTTCCCGGCGGAACCAGAGTTCCCAGACGGCTTCCGTGTTTTTTCAAATTGCAGCATCCGGAAAGTGGGCAGTTTTTACAATCGGGTATGCCCGGTTTACAGACAAGAGATCCCAGTTCCATCAAAGACTCATTATGAAATCCTGCATCCACCGTTCGAACACTCATGAGATCTTCCGCCAGATTTCGAAGAACTGCAGAACTGTCTTCAAGAGGATAATAAAGCCGGCTCAAAACCCGTCTGACATTCCCGTCAAGAACCGCATGAGGGCGATTGAATGCAATACTCAGTACTGCAGATGCCGTATACTCGCCAATCCCGGGAATTTTTAGAGCATCGCTCCATTCAGAGGGAAAATGCCCTCCATACTGCTTTTGAATCTGCTTTGCTCCCTTTTGCAGGTTTCTGCATCGTGAATAATACCCGAGGCCTTTCCAGTAAGTGAGAACTTCATCTTCATCAGCCATCGACAGGCTTTTCAGATCGGGAAATCTCTGAATAAAATTTATGTATTTATTTTCCACAACGGACATTCGCGTCTGCTGAAGCATCACTTCGGAAACCCAGATGCGGTAAGGATCTTTCGTATTTCGAAACGGAAGATTCCTTCTATGCGAAAAAAACCATTCATAAAGAAGGAACAGATTTTTTTTTCTGAGTCCTGACTGAATCATAACGTCTGTCCTGCAGCAGAAATATTATCCAGTATTTTTTTCATCCCGGCGCGTCTCAAAGGACTTCCGCTTAAAACCACTTCAAATTCCTCTTCGGAATATCCTGCTAAATCTTCAGGCGAATCTTCATTTCTGCTATTGAGTTGATCAAGAAAAGAAATCAAACGTTCTCGCGGCAGAAAATCACTCGGTACCGATGCATCGTAAATTCTATCTCTTTGATTGTAGGGACAGACTTCCTGACAGATATCGCATCCGAAGATCCATCCATGAAGCTGACTGCGAAACGGATCAGGAATTCTTTCTTTTTTTTCAATAGTCAGATAGGATATACATTTTCCAGCGTCAATTGTGTATTCTCCGAGGGCGCCTGTCGGACAGGATTCAATGCATTTTCTGCAGGTGCCGCATCGATCCTTCATCGCATCATCTGCTGGAATTTTGACATTCAAAAAGATGCAGGAGAGAAAAAAATAAGAGCCCAGATCTGGATGAATGCAGTTTGTGTTTTTTCCACGCCAGGAGATTCCTGAATTTACGGCAAAAATTTTTTCAGGTACAGGTGCTGAATCGACAGTCACCCTGCCCTGTATTTCAGGAAACAGTTCCTGAATTTGATTTAAAACTTTCTGACACTTTTTTTTAATGACTTTATGATAATCACGGCCGGCTGCATAGCGAGAAATTTTGTAGTGAGATGCTTCAATCTTTCTACTATACCCCTGGTTCATATACGGGGCTGCAAGAACCAGCACGGACATGGATCGTGGCATGATCTGTTTGGGATCTGTTCGTATACCCTGGTAACGGCGGAACCAATCCAATTCTCCGTTCAGATTGTTTTCAAAAGCATTCAGATTCTTGATATCTTCGTTTGAAATCTGAACTTCGCAAAAACCGGCAAGAGAAAAACCCCAGCCAAGAGCGATCTTTCGAATAGTTTCTTTCATGACTTTACTGTACAGAGATCAAGAATTTTCTTTAAGTAACCGGAATATTGATCAGGATGTTTTATTAAAAAATCAGCAAAATCGCCTCTGTCAGGATAATTCTCTCTTCGATTCCGAAAATTTGAAGGATTATTTTTTAGAGATCGGGATTCTTTTTCTAAAAAATCAATTGTATAGAAGTGATAATTTCCCGGCGAATAAGGAATATCGTTTTTATCAAGCCCTAAAAGATTCAAGAAATTTTTTGCAGTTAGGGCCGTCCCGCCAGCTCGTGCAGAATAATTATACCCTGCAATATGGGGACTGATCATATGTGCGATGTCTGTCATTTTTTCTGAAGGCGGTTCAACGGGAAATACATCCATGATGCATGTATATTTTTTACAGGCGTCAAAATAACTTTCTTCGGAAAAGATCTGTCCTCTGGCCGTATTGATAATAAGTGAGCCTTCAGGTATTGCAGATAGATATTTTTGATCCACCATTCTGTATGTAGGATGATCTCCTTCGCGGGTTAATGGAACATGAAACGTAACCACATCAGATGTAAGGGTTTCTTTAAGGCTTTTTTTATTCTTTCCTTCAACAAAAGGATCATAAAAGGAATAAGAAAAATTCAGTTTATCCAGACAGGCTGCCAGAAGGCTGCCGATTCTTCCGAATCCAATAATACCGAAAGACAAATCTCCGCGGAGAAGCTGATCTTCCGGAAAAATCAAAGGAAGCGAAGAAATTACATATTCAACTACAGAACGGCTGTTTGCTCCCGGCGCATGCACAAAATGGATCCCGGATTGATGAAGGTTCTGAAGATCCACATGATCTGTCCCCGTCGAAACAGAAGCAAATGAAAAAACCTTATCTTTTGCAAGATCGATCAAATCCCCTTTAATTTTTAAATTAGTGGGGACAAGAAATAATGCAGGTTTTTCATTAATGAAAGCCTGGAGATCTTCAGATAAAGATGGATCCGATAAATTTTTTACAACAGACATAGGATATTCGCACAGAGAAAGTCCTGTAAGTTCTGCAACTTTTGAAAAAATTTCATGTCCCGCATGAAGCCCTTCAGGGATAAAAATGGGACGTCCTGAATTCAAGATATGGATGTTGGGTTTATTTTCAGGTTCCTGTACTTGCATATTGATTCACACCGAATTTCCAGTAAGCGACGGCAAGGATCATCATAAAAAGACCTACAGGAAATGTCATGAAAATAAAATAGGGATGGATGATTGTCTCGGAAGTTTTTTCAAGAAAATAATGGGCCGGATAAAAATTAATAAATGCAATGGGAAAAAGAAACGTAAGAAAAAACTTAACCGGTTTTGAATAAATTTCAATGGGGTATAGGAGAAATTCCCTGCTGGAAAATACAATTAAATGCTGCAAACCTTCTGTGGAAACAGTAAAAAATGCCGTAGCGCCTACCATGATGCGGATCGCCCCCAGAATCATAGCTCCTCCCAGAACGGTAACAGCCATTACCGAAATAGATAAAAAATTCCAGTTTATCTCGACAAACTGTTCTGCAACCACAAGCGCTGCAATGCCAAGAATCATATTGGCAACGCCATGGGCCTCAAAACGCATCGTGATAATCTGCATCAATGGAGACAGAGGTCTGAGCATAACCCTGTCAAAAGTGCCTTCCCTGACAAAGCTTGAAAAATCGTGAAGCCCTGCAAAAAGAGCGCCAACAATTCCCTGTGCAAGAACAAGAAGTCCGTATAAAAATGCTATTTCACCTGCATCCCATCCGCCAATAGTTCGAAAACGATTCAGCATAAAACCGATCACTGAGACCTGCGCTCCATAAAATCCTACCATTGTCAGAGTATAAATAAAAAAACTTCCCCGGTATTCCATACGGCTCTGAACTGCAGCTGCAAGCATATGAAGATAGATATAAACATTTTCCAGTTTTTCTTTCATTTCGCATTAACCTCCTGCAATAGAGAGTTTTCGAATTCCGGTACTGAAAATTCCGTATGCAGCAGCGCTTAAAAGAAGTACAATCAAGCTGTAATAAAGAATCAGCTGCGGATAAGGCATTGCATATGTTTTATCCAGAAGGATCATTGTCGGGAAATAAAATAAATACGGAAATGGAGTAAAAAGCAGAATTCTTGAAAATATTTCTGGAAAAAAATCAAGCGGAATGATCGCGCCCGATGTCAGGGTAATCAAAGACCAGTAAAATATCCATAAAGGAAAAATATCAACGATAAAGAAAGAAATACTGCTGATTAAAAAAAGCATAAGAAAGAAAATTATAAAAGAAAAAAGATATACAGGGAAAAACTTCAGAAGGATTTCTGGAGTGACAGGAATGCTGATCTCAAAGACAAAATAGCAGAAAATTAAAAGAGGAATTGCCCGCGATACAATTTGGAAAAGAGTGGCTCCAATGGTATCGGCAAGATACATCAGAGGGATGCTGTAAGGTTTCATTAAATCTACAGCGATTTCGCCGGTTTTCACCCTGGAGCTGATCAGACTTTCATTTCTTCCCATACTTGCTTTAATCAAAGTGGAGAGAA
>JAOUOA010000127.1 GCA_029880625.1 Spirochaetia bacterium | reverse complement strand
CTCCATTTATTTTTTCCATTCTGTTTGAATGGATACCTTAACTGTATTTTTTACGCGAACACCCATAATGGATGGAGCTTTCAAGTTAAAGTCTGACAGAAGAATTACAGCATTTGCCTTGTATGTGATCAGATGATCTTTCACAGTCATATCTCCTGAAAATTCTATTATTTTTTTTATTCCGTGAAGAGACATCGTCCCTTTTATAATTGTTTTTGATCCTCTTTTTGCAATAGAATCGGGAATAAAACATGCTTCGGGAAATTTTGCGATTTCCAGCATATCTCTGCCGTGGCTGTCCCGCTTCGTATTTCCTGAATTCCATAAAGACATGTCCATACAGATTCTGCCGCCTGCAGGATGATCCGTAATATTTCCACGAATGCTTGAGTTTGTCCCCTTCCAGTCTGTCATGCTGGAGGATGCTCTGTATTCCGCTGTTCCGGAGACGGTGTATTCTGCTGCATGAAGCGAAACAGCGGAACTGAATGCAGCAGCTGCTAATCCGGTAAAAAATAGAAAATTAATTTGTTTCATAATGATTCCTCGCTTTTGTTCTACAGGGATTATACGGATTTTTAATCTGAAAATCAATAGGACATCTGTCCCATTTTGAGCTAAGAATGTCTCATTGAGTATGTTTTTGCCTCGAAAAACCTCCTTTTTCAATCATGGCAGGAAAACTTTTAATATTCAAGATTCTGTGATGACCAAGACTCTCATTAAAATAATACGGAAAATATACAGATAAATCCAGAATGAAAAATATCTTCGGAATGCGAAATTAACTCAAAGCACAATTTTCTGATAATTTTTAGCTTTTAACTGCAGAAGAAAGCAGAAAATCGATTGAATAATTATAAATTATTGTTTAGATTGAATCATGTTTCCAAAACAAATATTTTTATTT
The DNA here is from genome assembly GCA_029880625.1 of Spirochaetia bacterium. Classification (GTDB taxonomy): domain Bacteria; phylum Spirochaetota; class Leptospiria; order Leptospirales; family Leptonemataceae; genus JAOUOA01. The sequence continues at coordinate 6,344 of JAOUOA010000127.1, read as the reverse complement.
TCTGCAGCGCTATTGGTACTAATTTTCCCTTTTCTGCACTGCAGCTTTTTTCAAAATCCCGAAGCTGCAGCAAAAGAAGGGAGTGTTGTTCCAGAAATGTCTTTCCCTGCAGATTCAGGAGAAACGATTCAAACTTCAGACTGGAAAGGCAGATGGACGGTTCTTTATTTTTATCCAAAAGACGATACTCCAGGATGCACGGCTCAGGCGAAAGCTTTTACAGAACTTTTGAGCGGATATAAAGCCGTTAATGCGCAGATTTACGGGATCAATATGGACTCTCCTGAAAGCCACCGAGATTTTAAAGAAAAACACGATATCAGGGTAACTCTGTTAACTGATGTAAATCAAAAAGCATCTGAGATGTTCGGCATCCGCGTGATTGCCGGACTCTGTGCAAGAGACAGTGTTTTAATCAATCCAAACATCCGTGTGGAAAAAGTTTATAGAGGAGTGGACCCTTCCGGAAATCCTGCAGAGATTTTAAATTATATCAAATCAAAAATGTAAATTACAATTCATTGAATTTATCCGGGCGCAAAATAATGTTAATTATGAGTCCTGGAATCTCTAACCTTACGAACGCAAAAATACAAAATCTGAGACCATGGGAAATCTTTTTGAATCAAATGTTATTGTTTTAAGGAGTTTATGTTTGAATTGCAAAATTTTCTGTAAGTTCCTTCCCTGATAATCGCAGGAGGTATTCTTGTAGCCATTTTAAAATGAATATCATTTGTATAATTTAATTGACCAAATAATAGCATAATATAATAACAACATAATAAAAATAAATTTGTATGGACCGAATTTCAGAATCTTTTCATCCTAAATACCGACCTGATATTGACGGTCTACGTTCTGTTGCTGTAATTTCAGTATTAATTTTTCATGCTTTTCCAGAATGGCTGCCCGGCGGATTTGTCGGCGTTGATATATTTTTTGTTATTTCGGGATATTTAATTTCAACTATTATATTTAAGAATCTGGAAAAAAATAATTTTTCGTTTCTTGATTTTTATATGAGAAGAGTCAGGAGAATTTTTCCTTCCCTTATATTGGTTTTGCTTGCATGTTATACTTTTGGATGGATTTCACTTTTTGCAGATGAATATGCTCAACTTGGCAAACATATTGCTGCAAGTGCAGCATCTGTTCAAAATATAATCTTATGGCAGGAATCCGGTTATTTTGACAATGCCTCAGATTCAAAACCGCTTCTCCACTTATGGTCTCTTGGAATAGAGGAGCAGTTTTATATTCTCTGGCCTTTTTTTCTATGGTTATTTTCTAAAAATAATATTAAAAAACATTATCTTTTAATTTTTGTTTTTTTTGCGTCTTTTCTTTTCAGCATTTACATAATCTATATTGATGTTTCCGAAGCATTTTATTCTCCTCTGACTCGATGCTGGGAACTTGCTTCAGGCAGTTTTCTTGCATATATTCATTTATACCATTTTGAAAAAATTAATTTGCTTAAAAATAAAGTGATTCAATTTTTTTCTGCAGATGAATCACTGTTGAATCATATTTTATCTTTTCTGGGGCTTATTTTAATCATCATCGCTATTTTTACTTTAAGCGAGAATTCACTTTTTCCTGGGTTCTGGGCTCTATTGCCTGTTGCTGGATCCTTTATTTTAATTTTTGCAGGACAGAATGCATGGATTAATAAAATAATCCTCTCAAACCGTATTGCAGTTTATACAGGTTTAATCAGTTATCCTCTTTATCTATGGCACTGGCCTTTATTTTCCTTTTTGCATATTTTAAAAGGGCAAACTTTATCATTGGAATTGCGCTTTTATTTATTGATTCTCAGTTTTATTCTTGCATCACTGTCATATCATTTTGTTGAAAAATATTTACGCTCTACTGTTTACGGCAGATTGAAAGCGGGAGGCCTGACCTTTTTCATGCTGATTCTTTTTTTCGCCGGAATGAATATCTATTATAAAGATGGGAAAAGCAACCGAAATATTGTAAAATTCAGCGATTTATACGCAATGGTTTTGGGATTTGAAGGATATAACCGCGGTTATGCAAATCATGGCTGCGATATGAAAAATAAAGCTGATGAATATCGACTCCCTGACTGCAATAAGGACAGTCGTGAGAAAGCCGTTTATGCTTTAATTGGGGACAGCAAGGCAAATTCTCTGAATGGAGCTTTGTTTCGTGAATCACTCCCTGGAAAAAGATGGATTTATTTAGGAGGCACAAATTCAACAGTCTTGCTGTCCACTGTACCTGTAATCAGCAGTCATCACATATATGAAAAATCAGCGCATTATACAAATTTAGCATCTGATGCAGTAATTAATAATCCATCCATAAAAACAGTAGTGCTGGTAACGGCAACCAGGCAGCTTTTCAATTTGAAAAAGATGAATTCCCTGGAAGAATTACCCTCAAGTCCATATTATCAAGCTGCATTTGAGGGACTGAACGAAATGATATTAAAATTAAAAAACGGCGGAAAAAAAATTGTGTTTGTGGTGGATAACCCCACTCTACCGGATCCAAAATACTGCATTGAAAGAAGAACCAGCATCAAATTTATTAATCAAATTCTTAATCTGTTCAATAATGAAACGATTTGTGTAATCACTCTTGACCGGCAAAGAGAACTATCAAAACAATACTTGGATTTGCTGGCTGCTCTGCAAAAAAAACATGATAAATCGTATTTCAGGGTTTATGATCCAACTCCAATACTCTGCGAAATGGATAATGGAACTTGCTCAGCTTATAAAAACGGAAAACTGATGTATGCTTATACCGATCATATTTCTGATTATGCAGCAGGATTAATCGCCAGAGATTTACATTCTTTTCTTGATGAGTTTAATTAAATATTTAGGTTTATCATTGATTCCCTTCAATCCACATGGACATTCTATCGTTTTTGGAGATCATTGAATGAAGATGTCTGATATTAAAAAAAATTCTACTGCACTTGATCATTTTTCCATACGGCGATCATTATCGTCGTTATAGTGAGGATCACATTTGCCGCTCCGAATAGAGATTCTTTCATATAAGCTGCTGAATATTCAACAGGCAGAATGTCAGCAGAACGCAGTGCAATTTCTGTTGCTTCATTTACTGAAGGGATAATAAAAAGATAGGCATTGATCAGCAGAAGAGCTGCTGCGCCCGCTTTAATTTGAAAAAATCTGCTGCGAAATCCGAATTTCTTATAACCGGATATGAGTCCTGTCAGAATCATCGCCCACAGTGCCGGCATGGTCAGTCCGGCTGTCCCCTCTGCGATGAATTTTCTTCCTGCATGAACTTCGCTCATGGGCGCATCATCTATCATCGTAGAAATAAAAATAAAAGTGAGGATGCTTCCAAGGAAAGAAACAAGCGACAGAAGATGAATGACCTTTATCAGTCTGAAAATTTGTATCATGATTTATTCTCCTGTTAATATAAATTTACGATCCACTTTAAATCCAAGCGTTACTTGATCATGAGTTTTTGCAATTGCACCCAAAGGACCCACAACAGGAGGCGCAATGCCGAGATCTTTCAGAGAAGATGAGGCTGTCCCTGCAATAAATCGGCCTTCTGAAGAAATCGTAAAGGCAACAGGCGATGATTTTCCTTTTATTACAAGATTGCCCTTAAGGGTCTGCATTTTTGAAAATTTCCTGATTAGAGAATTTGACAGTTCTGCCGTAAAAACCATATCGCCCAGAATTTCACCCACAGCAGCGTTTCTCCGGGAATTTCCTGTTTTAAATTTCTTTCCAGGAATCTTTACAATCAGGACAATGTAGTTCTTTTTTTCTTCTATCTGAATTTCCTGAGAGCAGTTGATTCCAGTCACTTTCACCATGTCTGAAAAAAGCATGCTTTTGCTGGTCTGAAAGGCGGTGCAGTTATCCGGAATCTGCATTGTTTCTGCATAGATTCCTGTTATGCTGAAAAGAGCTGTAAAAATAAGTAACTTTCTCATGATTTTCCTCCCAATGCTTGTCATGACAAGTATCGGGCTTCTGCCAGCCTGTCAAGAAAAAAGGTTGCTATAACAAATAATTTTTCAACAGCAGCAAAATTCCGTTTGACCGAGAAGAGTGCGGGTTTTTGGTTCTTTTTATGTTCAATCTGGATGATCAGCTTGGATTTAATATCAACCGCGTGGCGCTTCTTTTCAGAAGGGAATTGATACGCTGTTTTCGAGATTATCATCTTTCTCCCGAGCAATGGCAGATTCTTGCCGCGTTATGGCAAAAGAAGTCTCTATCTCAATCTGAGATTATGAAGATCACGCTTCAGGATGCACCGGCCACTTCCCGTATCATTTCAAAAATGGCAAAAAACAATCTTGTAAAAATGGAAGCATCCGCAGCTGACAGGCGGACGAAAATTGTAGGTCTTACAAAAAAAGGAGATTCTTTAAAAAAAGTTCTGCCGGAAAAGCTTGTCGGCCACTTCAATCATCTATTGAAAGAGTTTCCATCCGGCAGGCGAAATGAACTTCTTAAAATTCTTAAAGATTTGCGGACAATCTTCGGCGATCTGTGAAAGAATTCATTTACCATTTAAATATGGGAACCGGGCGAAGGGGATGCCGGAAAAATTCCCTGAAAGAAAGCTGGATAAGCCGGAAATGAAATCCGGCGTCGGGGAATGTTTTATAAAGGGAGAGAATCTGCTTTCGGGAAATTTTGAAATTTCTAAATCCCCAGGTTACGTCCATCCAGTCTGCTTTTCGGAAAAGCTCGACGAGCGAATCTGAATGTTCTGTGATTTTATGATGAAAACTGATGATGCTTCGGACCTGTTTTGAAGTCAGGCCGGTTTGATTTTCTGCAATCCATTTTTCTGCAAGATCTTCCGAAGGCTTTAAGTAATCCAGCGTATCGTTCGCCCAGATTCCCAGGTCATGGAAGCAGGCAGCTGTAAAAAGAATTTCAAGATGTTTTTCTGTCAGTTCCGGATCAACAAGAAAGCAGAAGTTCACCACACGGTATACATGATTTCTGTATGCGTTAAAATCGCGTCCTGTAAAAGATTTGTAATGATCCAGGATTTTATCTGCAGATTTGTAGTTATTGATTATCACAGTTATTAAAATAATGCAGCCGGTTGTTTTTTGATCATTATGTATAGAAACAAAATGAATTCAAATCAAGGAAACACAGGAGTGAGAACTCTGTCCATCATTTTTATATTGATAAAATCCGGCGTCATGCGAAAAATTCCTCGGAATATATTTTTCATTAACGGGTTTTCTTCATGTGCGATCTGTCCCATACGCCAGGAGGTGTTTACAATATGCATGATTCTTTTTTTTCGCATTGTCTCAAAATGATTTAAAGCAGTCTGAGGATCTTTTTTTGAAAGCAGTTCTGCAAGGAGGACGCCGTCTTCCATTGCCTGTGCTGCGCCCTGTCCGAGATTGGGCGTTGTTGCATGGCCTGCATCGCCGATCAGCACAACTCTGCCGTGGACCAGGGGAATAAAAGGCTTGAGGTCATTCAGATCGTTTTTTATTATATTTTCGCTTTTTGCTCCTGAAAGAATCTCGCGCACGATTTTTGGTGCATTTTGAAATAAGCCGAGCAGATGCGATGTTCTGTCGCCGTGAAAATGATTTTCTGCAGGCGATGTTTCAACGGCAAAAAAATAAACCTGTCCGTTATCAACTTCTGTAAATCCGAATCGAAGCTTACCCATCCAGATTTCCGTTGTCTGCTGCCTTCTGTTTTCAGGAAGCTTTGTTTCGGAAAGACCGTACCAGCAGCTCTGGCCGGAATACCGGAGCGGAACGCCGGGATAAACGGATTCTCTTACAGCAGAACGGATTCCATCGGCGCCGATCAGAATGCTGCATTGGTCGCTGCTTCCGTCGCTGAAGGAAAGATTTACGGTTTCATCGTTTTGCGAAAGTCCGGTCAGCTTTTTTCCTGTATGGATGCGGCTGGAATCAATCTGAGAGGACAGCAAGTTGTGCAGCGACTGACGTTTTACAGAATGGATGGCATAGCGGTGCTTCTTTTTAACCGCATCCATGGAAATTTTGGAAAGAATCCGGCCGTTTTCATCTTCTACAGAAACTGTTTTCATTTCAATTCCTGTTTTTTGAAAGGCAGGCGCAAATCCCAGATACTCCATGACTTTAACGGCATTGGAAGACATCCAGATGCCGGATCCGGCAGCCCGCAAGGTGTCAGATGCTTCAAATAAGTTTACATTGATTCCTTTTTTTTGAAGAGAAAGGGCAGCAGTAAGTCCGCCAATTCCTCCACCAACAATGGATACCTTCATAATAACCTCCAGCAGATAAATTAAACTGAAAATTGGTCAATCGACCTAACGATAGGACA
>JAOUOA010000126.1 GCA_029880625.1 Spirochaetia bacterium | reverse complement strand
TTAATATTACAAATTCCAGTTTCCCATCAATTGAGATGGTCAGGTAGTGTTATTTCACAATTTTACGCGAAAAGAAGCCAATGAGCTGTCATAAGCCGCTTTTTTCACAAATAGAATACAGACTGGCATCAAAAACACAGGTCATGCTTTTTTGTAAAAACAAATAAAAAATTCAAGACAATACAGCAAAAATACTATGTTATTGCTATAAAACAATTTACAGAATTATTTTAAAATTTATAATATGCAAATTAATTTTTATGTCTCCGGAAAAACTCATATTCATTTTTATTATTTCAATTGCATTCCTCACATCAGCAGGATGTTCAGAAAATACTTTAACCGGAGCAAAAAGTCCGTCAGAAATATCCATTCAAAGCGGATGGAAAATTGAATTTGAGAACAGACTTGAATTTTCATATCCTGAATATTCAGATCTGAACTGGCAAGAAATCACGCCGGGTTCCTCATGGGAGAGTCAGGGTTTTGCAAATATTGACGGAACAGTATGGTACAGAATTCAAATTGCCAAACAGGATCTGAAGCATTTTTCCGTTCCCGGAGTCAATCTCGGTAAAATTGACGATGTAGATGAAACTTATTTTAACGGAAAAAAAATCGGCGGACAGGGAAAAGCATTTCCTCAAAGAAACCCCAAACCGGATCAAACTCGAATTTACATAATTCCGCCCCATCTCATATCAAATGTAAATGTTCTCGCCGTTCGCGTTACCGATACGGGAGGAGAAGGAGGTCTGAAAATCGGATCACCCTCAATTGGAAATTATCCGGATTTGATTGCCGGAAACTTTATTAAAAGCATGTATTCAATTTTATTTGCCGCCGTATTTATGCTCACAGGTCTGTACGGACTGCTTTTTTATATACACCAGCGAAAAAAAACTGAATATATGCTGTTTTTCGGAATTGCTTTTTGTATTTCCCTGATTGTCATTAATGAGTCTGAAATTCGATATTATCTGCACGACAGCTATTTTTTCTGGAATCATTTGAAACTCATTTCCGTTTTTTTGCTGGGACCTTTATTTCTGCGCTATTTCAAACAAATCTTCTTTGCTTCCAATTCTCTACGTGACAAAATTTACGAAATTCTGACAGGATGCATGATTGCTGCACTTCTTCTTAATGCAGGTTTGATCCGATGGAGAGTGATCCCTGATAATGAAATCCATGACTTTATCGCTTTTTTTATATGGTTTCCTTCTCTTGGTTATTTTTTCTTTGCTGTCTTCATCATCATGGACGGACAATTTAAAAAGAAAAACTTCAAAGCAAAAATTTTTTCCATGCTGTTTTTATTACTGCTTGGATCTCTCCTGATTGACGCTCTATTAATCATAACCTTTAATCGTTATGAAAGCACCATGCTTGAATTTGGTTTTTTTATATTTCTTTTTGGCATTGTTTTTACCTATTCTGATAAATTTTCCCGAATGCAGTTCTTTTTTGATCATTACAGGATAAAATCCAATCTAGCTTCTCAGCCCATGAATGAAAATATAAAACTGCGCATTCATTGCTTCGGCAAACTGGAAGTCATTGATGAAATAAAAGGAAATATCAGCGGAACGCTTACGAAAACCCGCAGCCGTCTCAAGATTTTTCAATTTCTGATAGTCAATTTTGGAAAAGGAATCCACAGAGAAGAAATTTGCGAATTCCTATGGCCAGATCTTGAGCTGAAGAAATCTTCTCAAAATTTAAATTCTCAACTTTCCAGACTTCGAAAGATGTTCAGCTCATCGGATATTATTCTTGAAGAAAACGGCATTATCATGCTGAATCCGTCCATTGTAGAAACAGATTTTAATAAATTTGAATTTCTATGCTCTGCCGCTTCCGCTTTAATATATAAAAACTCACTTGGAAAAGCCGATAATATTCTTCAGCAGATCAAAAAAATTTATACAGATGATTTTTTTGCTTTTGATCCTAATTTTGACCCGGCCGTCCGAATGAATGATAATTTTGCGCTTTTATTCCGAAAAATATTTCTTGCTTATGCAAAAAGCTGTTTAAGCAGTCATGAAACAGAAAAAGCGATTTCAACAGCCAGACTTCTCATTGAAAAAGATCAAACAGACGAAGAAAGCTGGATTGTCCTGATTGAATCACTGGCGCTTTCCGGAAACAAATCAAGAGCATTAAGTGAATACAGAAAAATGACCGACATTCTGAAAAAAGAATTTAATGTTCTGCCCGATATTGATCTTTCGTCTATTGATTCAATAAAATAAATACATTAGCATAAAATTTAGTTTAGCAGCTGATGGAAATTTTTAATTGTTAGTTCCAGCTGTACTCTGACTGCATTTGGCCCAGGTCAGATTCTGTATCTTACATAGACTGTTCCGTCACCGTTATCTACAATACTGGACAGTGGAACAGATACGGGCGGAAACAACAGCGATGCTATGGCATAGTTTGCCATTTTTACCTCTTCCAGCTCAGATTTTAGATCTGCATTCATCTGACCTCCAATCATATTGCAGCTGGCAGAAAATAAACCGGCAAATAAAATTGTTAATATCCTTGTTTAATTTTTTCTTTTCATAATGGATATTCCTTCAGGATTCTGAATCATCTTTCTATTTTTTTAATTTCAGGAATTTTATCAGATCCCTATTGCAAATGGATTGCAAATAAGGCTGTTTTTTGATTTTTTTGGCTGTTTTTATTATTTTTTTAAATTTTCAGGCAAATTTTTATACAGTATTGCATCAATTTTTGATACTTTTTGAATTTTACGAGGCCTGGGGAGATTTTTAAACAATCATCGAATCCTGAAGTCTTCATACATGATTCACGTAAGGGAATCCTCAGGGAAACCTACAAAAACAGGAAGCCAGGGTAGAAAAAGATTGAACAGAGCCATCTTCAACGTATATGTTCTTAAGCAAATTATGGAAACGAATCGCGAAAATAAAACGCCCTGCACTTATCCAGGCTGCCAGAAAATTTTCAGCCCCGTTTGCATATAAATCAGTCTCTTTTAATAAAATAAAGAATTAAAGATTTTTGCATATAAATCAAAAAGGGGTGAAATTGACAGAAGATAAATGCTCAACAATCCGGCAAAAGGGGTGATAAAATCCTGAACAAGAGACGAAAAAATAGATCTGCTGTGAAAAACATAGGAAAATATTTCAGCGATTCCAATTAAAATATAAATTGAAATTAAAGCCAGAGGCATTCTTAATAAATTTTTTACATACAGAGGCACAGGGAAAAAGCCAAGTTCACCTTTGCAGCGAACCCCGGCCGATGCGCCGCCTCTTCCAGTTCCTGTTTTTCCCGAAAGCATTCTATCCTTTGTTGAAAAATGATTGGAAACCGATTCCGTATAGCCCGGTGGACAGTAAAAACGTTTTCCCAGTACATCGAGATCGGGAAAAACCATACCAATGGTATTAAAGAAAAACACTCCCGGAAAGAGTATAAAAATCGGAAAAATAAAAATGGGAAGATAATTGCCTGTTCTTCGATTTGAAATATTGATTTTATTGTTTCTTTTCCCTTCGACCATGATGAGTTTCATATAAAAATGAACCATCAATATTGCAGATGCTAAAACCAAAAAAGATATATTCTGAAATATAAAAAAACCAGCATCCTCATATGCGATAATCTGAAAAATAAAATTCAGGATCATAATAATCAAGCCAAGAGCTACTGGTGATTGAAAACCAACCTCTTCAAAGATCCCTTTCTGTCTTTTTCTAAAAGGGCGGGTTCCTGGTACCAATCCGTCAACATATGCAAAACCAAAGCCGTTTAATAAAAAAAGCAATGGAATGAACCAAAATACGAAAGGAAATTCTCCCAGAGGTGAATACAATGAATCCAAAACTGTTTTGATTCCATAGTATTTAATTTCAGCATCAGGCAATCTCATTCTCAATATTTCATATTCCCTTTCACTGATTTTGGTACCGCGAAGATTTAGATATTGGATTTTATTCATCTTTGCAAGGTAGGGTATGCTTTTATCGGTGATTTGCGTATTTTTAAGATTTAGTTCTTCCAGCGCAGGCATCCATGCCAGATGAACAATTGCTTCATCGTCTATTTTGGTATTGCTTAGATTTATTTCGCGTAGTGTTTTTAAATAAACAATGTTATCTGCAAATTGATTTGAATTGATATATTCGCCGGAAAGGTCCAGAGATTCAATTGTTTCGAGCTCATCCTTTTCATAAAATCCGTCATAAACTTCCAAAAATTTTCGAATTTTATTAAAATCAACTTCATCCGATACCCTGATCCATCCCAGATCAAACACAACTCTATGATTCATTCTGTATGAAAAATCAATCAGGGCAAGCCTGGGAATTCCCGACTCTTTAACATAAAGATGGTCCAGTTTTTTCAGTTTGACGAGATGCTCTAACGCTCCGTCCGTGAGTTTTTTACAGTCGCGCAAATCTAGCGACCATAGATTGACCAGGCCCTCAAGGTCCTTCAGTTCGTCATCTGTAATCTCTTCCCCCGCTTTACTCCAAAAACTGACTACCTGGATTTTTTTATAATCCGTTCGTCTTTTATCTGCCCTGTATTTTTTTAAAAGAAGAATTGCTCTTTCCCCGGCCCTGTCATCCTCTGCATCAGGACAAATTTCACCGGAAGAAAACATAAATGATGCAGAAAATATTAGAAAAAAGGTAATAATCTTTGGAGAATTCATAACGCTGGTTCCTCATAATTAAAAAAATAAAAAATCCGCGTAAATTAAAATTCAATGTGATCAAGATGTCACAACAGGACTGAACCAGTCATCGAGTTCCTGTTTAATTTCCTGATAGGGCTTATAACCTTTTGAGAGCAGATAAAATCCTTTGGGACCCTGGAGAATTGCGCTAGGAAAGACCTGCACTCCAAACTGCCTGCATTTAATGAAATGGCTTTTTGTTTTTTCTTTCATTTCTTCAGTATGAAAGCGATGCAGAAAATCATTCTTTTCAATCCCAAAGCGCCCAGCCAGTTCAGCAAGGACATTTTCATCAGTAGTGTTTTTTCCTTCTCCATAAAAGGCATGCTGAATGGTTCTTAAAAATTGAAAAATTTCTGCAGGGTTAAAATGAGCAAATGTAACTACAGCGCGGCTAGGAATTTCTGTATCGTAAATAAAACCGTCCGGCATAGCATTTTCGAACTGGAACGGCTGTGATGTCATCTGATGCACTTCTTTCCAGTGATTCATAATGCTGATTCTGTCGGCCGATTTCAAAATTTCTTTTGTATAGGGTCGAAGACCTCCTAAAACCAGAGCAATTTTAAGCCGGTCGCCGTATTCTTCTTTGACCTGCTGGATGATCGGCGAAAATCCCCAGCACCAGGCACACATGGGATCGGCTATATAATGGAGGATGGTTTCGGTAAGAATTTTATCTGCCATAGTATAGTTTCAAAAAGTGAAAAATCTCACCAGAGTAAAGTACTTTTTATTGCCGCAAAAAATCAGGAGACTGGCAGAAAGAATATAATTCAGAGGCCTGAAATGATTTTATGCAACAACGAATGGCTGTCTGCATAAAAAAGAAGACACAATACGGCTTTAATGATGCAGAAATTTTGCTTGCAGCATAAGGATTTCTTTCATGTTATGAATTCATGACAGAATCAGATTCTCGGACAGGTTTTTCTCAAATTTCTTTAATCTTAGAATTTATTATTTTCTCTGCATCGATCGCTATTGCTGCATCATGGATTCTGGGTACACCTCTCTTTTACAGTGATTCCGGCCCTGTAATTTCTGTTTTTACCGCACTTTCGCTTATAATTCTTGTCGCAGTCCGCCTTACTGGACGTTTTCTTTTTGGCTGGCCTCTTCCTCTGACTCTGGCCATGCTTGTGATTGTTCTTGGGGGAAATTTAACATCCATCATCATGGTATCCAGTCTTCCTCCTGAATTTACAAAAGCTTTTGGACTGGTTTTCACATCCGCAGCAACCTCAACAGGACTGATTGTATATTGTGTATACGAATTGTTTACGAAACTGAGAAAAACGCCCCAGAATGCCTTTATCTTTGACGACATCCTGCTGCATATTGCAGTGCTGCCAGTAGCAATGGGTCTTCTCGGTTATGTTTTTCAAAAGCCCTTTTATACAGGAAATTCTGCAGATCCGCGTATTGGAACAACTTTTCTTGAGCTGTCTCTTATGGCTTTATTTGCTGTAAATGCTGTTTTCAGCAACCGTAATTTATTTTTCTGGCGGCTTCTTTCTTCCGGCTGGAGCAATCGCATAACATTTTTTATTTTAATCGTCAATCAGTTTGCTTTGCCATTCATTGTGGGATGGTACTTTCAGGGAGTTGAAGAGCTTAAAAGCTTTGGTCTGGAAGTTTACGTGATGCTTGCAAACGGCATTGCTGTAATTTCGTTTTTAATGATCCAGGCATACCTGCACTATTCGCAAAAGGAAAACGCGGCTTAAACTGCACGCACTTCAGAAAAACCTGTGACGGTTTTTTATTTATCTTAGTTAATAAAATACTGGCTAAACTGAACATTAAGGTTTTACTGAATAGATTAAAACTTCCTGTACACAACTGCACGAACTTGAGAAACATTCATCCAGTTGACTTATTTTTATTTTTCAATAATTATTTTGCAGCGGATAATTAGATTTTATAATACTTTACAACTTTTTTTTATTCGGACTATTTCCTTCATTAAATAATATTTACATAATTCAGCTAAAAAAAGACATCTACAAATGTCATGTACCTATCTGCCAGAGGATACCTTTTCACAATTTTTGCATCCATCGGTTTTGGCCTCAATACAATTGGAATCCGATATTACTTTAATTCATTCGAAACCGGCACTCCGGAAAATGTAGCTTTCTGGGGGATGTTTTCCTCATCCATCATTTTGCTGCCCTACTTTCTTTTTTACGGGAAGGCAAGAAAACGAATTCAAATTTCAGTAAAAAGGGACAGAAATATCATTCTGACAGTTGCTGTTCTTTCTACAATCGGAGCGTATCTCTGGATGCTCGGACTAAAAGAAATGGCCGCAGGGCCGCTTTCTTTGTTTGGTAAAAGCCAGGTAATTTATTCAGCAATTTTGGGAATTCTTTTTTTAAAGGAACGGTTTACCCTGATTGAATTTGCAGGAATGGCCGCAGCTCTGGCAGGAATTATTTTAATTTCACAGCTGAAAGGCGAAGTTTCTTTGACAGCTGTCATATACGTTTTGACTTCTGCATTTATTTATTCTCTCCAGTCCATGCTTGTCAA
>JAOUOA010000125.1 GCA_029880625.1 Spirochaetia bacterium | reverse complement strand
ATGGAACGGATCACTCTGAATGATCCGTAGGAAATTACAAGAAGAGTAAAGGTCGTTTCCGAAATCAGCATGATCAGATACTTTTTATGCTCTTCCTGCATTGCATCGGCAATATCTGATTTAATTACCGGAGCGCCGTCCTTGAGGCTGATTAAATCACTGTATGTTTCAACTTTCAGTTTTCCCTGAAACGAATCATTGAAAAGGCTGTGGTATCTGGATAAAAGTTCCCTGCTTTTTTTCTGATTGATTTCAAAAAAAACAAGCCACCAGGTAAGCTGTGCGAAAATTAAAAAAAGCATCCCCGATACAATCAGAGCATGTCCGTGAGAAATATCTTCTTTGATGGACTTCAGAAATCGTTTGATTTTTCGTTTGAGCATTGTTTCAGCGTGATTGAAAAAATGATATAACACATTCTGAAAATCCGTCAACATCCTTTTCCGTCATCGGGGAACTGACAAAACCGACTTCATATCCAGAAGGGGCGATATAATAGCCGTTTTCCATGCAGTGACGGAAAAGAGCTGCGTATTCTGTCATTGCATCTCGGTTGATCTGGTTTGCGCGCAGGGGAGCCTCTTTCCCTTTGTATAGCCAGAAAATGGAAGCAATCTGAGCAGCCTTCCATTCCAGATTTGCTCCGTTAATTTTATCTGCAATCCTTGCTGCAAGAGCCGATGTCTGGCTGTAATGCGCTTCCGTTAAGAGTTTCAGCTGGGCCAGTCCTGCCGACATGGCGACTGGATTTCCGCTCAGAGTTCCTGCCTGGTACACAGGTCCGTCAGGGGCAAGCTGCTGAAAGATTTCTGACCTTCCGGCAAATCCGCCTACAGGCATCCCGCCTCCAATAATTTTTCCATATGTCATGAGATCAGGTGTGATCCCGTAATGGGCCGCCGCTCCGCCGAATCCAATGCGAAATCCGCTGATGACCTCGTCAAAAATCAAAAGGGACTGATGTTTTAATGTGAGATCTCTTAAGAACTGGAGGAAATCACGGCTCTGGATGAGAAGGCCGTTATTGGCGGGGACGGGCTCAATGATAACGGCAGCAATATTATTTCTGTTTTCTTCAAATGCTTTTTCCAGAGAAGAAGGGTCGTTCAGCGGAAGAACAATGGTTTCCTGTGAATAGGATGCGGGTACTCCGGCAGAGTCAGGCGTTCCCAGAGTGGCAAGCCCGGAACCTGCTTTTACCAGCAGGCTGTCTGAATGGCCGTGGTAGCATCCGTCAAATTTTATAATTTTATTTTTTCCGGTAAATCCCCGTGCCAGGCGAAGTGCGCTCATTACTGCTTCTGTTCCTGAATTGACAAAACGGATCTTTTCTGCGGAAGGTACGGATTTTTTTAAATTTTCAATGATGTATTCTGCAAGCAGGACTTCATTTTCGCAGGGAGTTCCGAAGGACAGTGCAAGTTCGGACTGGTTCTGGATTGCTTTTATAATATCCGGATGTCTGTGGCCAGAAATTAAAGGCCCCCAGGAATTGCAGAAATCCAGATACGAATTGCCGTCTTCGTCGGTAAGCCTGCATCCGTCTCCGGATTTCATAAAAACAGGCGTTCCGCCCACGGAGCGGAATGCCCTTACAGGACTGTTTACGCCGCCGGGGATGACAGACAGGGCGCGCTGAAAAAGGTCTTCAGATTTTTTAAGATTCATGTTTTTCTCCGGAATTAAAGGATGTCTTTTAATAAAATGTCAAGATCGGGTTTTGCAGATTTTGCGTAAACTGAAAATCCTGAAGATTGAATTTCGTTTTCAGTCGTGGGTCCAAGAGCACAGAACAGAAAACGTTTTTGTTTCTGAATTTCCTGATTGTGGGTCTTGAAAAAAGCGCGGACTGCAGAAGGGCTTGCAAAAACGATCCGGGAACGTTCCGGTAAATTGAGAAGTTCGTCCGGTTCAGGCTGTCTGTCCTGGGTGCGGTACACCGGTATCCTGGTGATGCGAAATCCTGCTTTGCCGGCGGTTTCATAAAATTCTTTTCTTGGATTTTCTGCACAGACTGCAGCTAGATGCAGATCCAGACTGTTTTTGTTTTCAATGAGCATCTCTGCAAGAGAATTTCCGGTTCCGTCAGGGCTGAGAAAAGGTATCGGTATATCGGGGAAAAATTTTTCAAGGGCTTCCTTTGTTTTACCGCCTGTCACTGCGAATTCAAAACGGCTCAGATTTAAACTGTTTGTTTCTGCAGTCCGCTTTAAATGCTCTGCGCCGGGAACGCTGAAAACAGCCAGAACAGATCTTTTGCCGGACGGATTTAATTCAGAAAGCCACTTTTTCAGTTCGTCTGTCTGTGCGTCAATTCCTGATGTGACGATGAGCGGAAGAGCATGAATAGCTTCACCAAAAACAGATTTTAACTCATCTGTCCGTTCTTTTCTTCCCGTTAAGACAATATTGGTTTGCGATTTAATTTCAGATACAATTTCCAGTGCAAGTTCTTCTGCATGATTGCCGGATCGATTGAAAGTATAGGAGACTCCCTTCCTGTTGTCGACAGCTTCCTTGCCGAGAAATGTATGCAGACGAAAATAATTTCCATCGCGAATGCAGTGAGTTCCAAGAGGCAGATGGCATCCTCCGTTCAGTTCTTTCAGGATGATCCGTTCTGCCCGAACTGTTTCCAGTTCAAAGGCATCTTCCAGTTTCTGAATGATCTCCAAAGAACGTTCGTCGTTTTCTCTGCATTGAATCGCAAGGGCGCCCTGCGCAGGAGCGGATACGTAGACTTCAGGGGGGAGAGATATGAATTCCAGTTCCTTGAACCGGGGATCGAAATCATCAAAGAATCCGAGGCCTTTAAGCCTTTCCACGCCCGCACCGCTTAACAGAATTGCGTCAAATTCGTTTCCATCCAGAAGCTTTTTAATGCGTGTGGGTACATTTCCTCGGAGAGGCGATATTTTCATATCCGGCCAGGAAAATTCGATATGAGAAATCCTCCGTACAGACGAAGTTCCAATTGTTGATCCAGAAGCAATATAGGGAGGCAAATCCGATGTTTTTTTATCTCTGTGAAACACGATGACATCAAGGGGGTTGAGTCTCTGCGGCATGCATCCGATGGTCAGTCCTTCCGGCATGAGGGTGGGCATATCTTTGTATGAATGGACTGCGATATCAATCTCATTTTTTAAAAGGGCTTCTTCGATTTCTTTGGTGAAGAAGCCTTTACGGTCATCTCCTGTATTGCCCGCTTCAAGCTGCGAAAGAGGGATATCCTGAATTTTATCGCCTGTCGTTTTAATAATAATGATTTCTGTTTTGGGTCCGTTTTGGAGACTGTCCAGGCGCTTTTTGATATAATGTGCCTGTGCAAGAGCAAGGTCTGAGCCGCGGCTTCCAATCCGCAGCATATTGTTTTGTTTCATACAGATCCTTTTTGTGCCCTGTCGTCCTGGTCGTATGTGTACAGGTTCCGGATCATAAGTTCAAGTCCGTCTCTGTGAATTCGGTTCATATCCCGGTTCGCCTGGATTGCCCAGGTATAAATCAGACGGCGGTCTTTTTTGCTTAAATGCGAAAGGCGGTCTTCCAGAAGAAGATTCAGGTGGTCTCTTGCTTTGTTTTTTACTTTTTTCTGAATTTTGCTGATGAGTGGGCCGGACATGCCGGATACAAGGTTGACTTCAATGCGGAACAGAGATTCTTCAATAAATTCTTCCGCTTCTTCTGCAGCCTGTTTTCTTTTCTTTTTATTTTTTTCCAGATCGTTTTTTAATGATTCCATGGAAACCAGTGAAATTTCTTTTCGTTTTTCTGTATCCGGACTGACATCGGGCGGCATGGCCATATCGACAAGAACAAGGTTTTTTTGCGAATTTCCGCTGTTGTTTTTGTCAATGATTTCAGATGCAAACTTTTCTGTGATAAAGGCATCTGGATGGGAAGTCGCCGTAACAATGGCTGCAATGGGACCAAAAGATTTTGTTTTGTTCATGAAATGATCAAAGGAAAAAACAGATGCGCCGATCCGGTCTGCATGCGCCTGGACTTTTTCAGGCGTTCGGTTTACCAGAATCAGGTTTTTGCCTGATTTGGAAAGATATTCTGCCGCCTGCCGTGACATGGGTCCGGAACCAATGATTACATAAGAGGCCTCTGGATTTAAATCCTGTTCATGCTGCTGAAGATACTTTGTTGCAAGGGTAGCAACAGATAAAGGAAGATTGGACATGGAAATGCTTGATCTTATAATCCTTGCTTCCTGAAGCAGGTTTCGAAACAGGATATTCAGCCGCTGATCTGCCATCTTTTTTTTTCGTGCAGCTTCATAAGCATCCTTCAGCTGTGCCCGGATTTCGGTTTCTCCAAGAACCATGGATTCCAGGCCGGATGTCAGGCGAAGAAGGTGGAGCAGAGCCTGTCTTCCCTGAAGTGCTCTGGGGCGGATTCCGTCTGCAAGAGGAGGCAGTTTCTGCACCAGGGATAAAATAAAGTCTGTATGTGCAGTTGGATCGGTAAGAGTATAAATAAATTCTACCCGGTTACAGGTGGAAAGATAGATCATTCCGCCAAGGGGAATCCCATCCTTTTGGAGGTCCTCCCAGACCTTTTCAATGGAATCAACCTTCCAGGGAACGATTTTGTTTAATTCTCCTGCTTCTTCAAAGCTGAGAACTACAGCGCCAATATAATTCATTTTTAGAACACTCTTAATTATCTATATTAAATGAGAATGTAGATTGAAGCGCTCTGTATATTCAGAGATGGCTCCCACCTATTTTATATTAAAGCACAGATGTTTCAGAGACTTGTCAGGAATTTGTCAGAGACAGCATAAATAGTAATGATTGAGACTCATTCTCAAAACGTTTCTGTAATCAGGAATCCTTTCCTGATTACAGAAGAGGAAAGAGGTTTAACTGATGATTTGATATTATATTTGTAAGTTCTTGGATAAAAAAATATGCCATAGATAAGAATGTTGTATCTGACGGTTTCATCCTGACGCTTTACTTGAAAAAAATGCCCGAAACAGTCAGGAATGAACTTGAATCAGATCGACGGAGCTGCCAGGCGCAAGGTCCGGTATTCCTCATGTCCCGTCAGCGTTTCATGTGCGATAATCTGTGATGATAATTTGCATGAAATTAATTTATTTTTTTAAAGATCCCTTTATTGTTGACATCGTAGATAAATAGTTAAATAATAAAAATAATAAATATTAAGTTATAAGTAAATGTACGAGTTATTGTGTATTTTTACTTATGTAAACCTTCAGTTTTAAGGGTAAAGGAGAGTTCTATGCAGGAACAGTTGCAGAAAGTCACAGAAAGCTTCGGACAGGTTTCCATCAATCCGGAGTTTTTTAATTCGTTTTATGAGATTTTTTTAAATTCAAGTCCTGAAATCAAGCCTCTGTTTTCACAGACTGATTTTGATAAACAAAAAAAGCTTCTGAAAAAAGGAATTTCGTATATGATTCTTTTCGCAAAAGAAACTCTTGCCGGAAAGCAGGCTCTTGAGGCGATTGCAAAAATTCACGACAGAGAGCATAAAAATATAAAACCGGAACTCTATGCATTCTGGATTGACAGTCTCTGCAAAGCTCTAAGTCAGTATGACAGAAACTGGGATGAAAATACAGAAAAGGCATGGCGGGATGTTATGGAGCCGGGGATTAAATACTTTGTAGCGCTTTATTGAAATTTGGTTTAATTCCTGAAGCTCATTTTTGATACTGTCTTCCGGGAAGTATCGGAAATGAGTCCGTTTCAAAAAGCAAATATTTTTTTAACCTTATGTACGATCCTCTGGGGAGCCACTTTTGTTGTCCTCAAGGTTTCTCTGCTTCAAATATCGCCTCTTCTTCTGGTTGCAGTAAGATTCGGCATGGCTGCGCTTTTTCTTACTCCTTTTATTTTGATTCGGAATCCTGCGAAAGCTTTTTCAGCTCTGACAGAAAAAGGAATTCTTAAGCACTCTTTCTATCTTTCACTGATGATGACTGCAGGATTCGGATTCCAAACAGCCGGTCTTCAGTACACAACCGCTTCCCGTTCCGCTTTTATTACCGAACTTCTGATTTTATTTACTCCTGTGTTTCAGTATTTCACGGTTCGAAAACTTCCGGGAATCGGAAATTATTTGGGAATGATTCTAATCCTGCCGGGCATGTATCTATTAACTTCATTCGGAGACAATGAACTGAATATTGGCGATGCGCTTACCTTTTTCTGTGCTCTTGGGTTTGCGATGTACATTACATATCTGGATTATTTTTCCAGGCTGTATGATGAAATCAATTTTCTGTACTGGCAGCTGATTTTTACAGCCATCATTGCAGGGATTCTAGCTTTTTTTACGGAAGAACCGGTTTTTGAAATTGAACTGAATTCTCTTCTTTCTCTTCTCTATCTTTCTCTTGCAGGAACTCTTGTCGCGGTTTACTGGCAGATCCGCTACCAGAAGCATACGACGCCGGTTCAGGCTGGAATCCTGTATTCACTGGAGCCTGTCTTTGCAACAATTTTTGCAGTTATCTTTTTAAGCGAATCTCCGGATCTGTATTTTTTTTCCGGTGCGGGTCTGATTCTTGCTGGAGTTATCCTGTCTCATACGTATGACGGAAGAAAAAAATGGCTCAGACATTTCCATTAAATTTAATGAACAGATTTGTCTTTAAACAGAAAAAGATTTCGAAATGCTAAAAAAGTAAGACGCATCATTCCGGGATCTTTTTCTGTGCTGACGGTGCCCTCAATCGCCACATCTTTTACAGGGATGCCGTTTTTTTTAAGATAAAAAAGAGGCTGAATCTTATGCTCTTTAAAATTCTTTTCAAAAAGCTTTCCTGCAAGCTGAAAATGAAACATCCGGAAATTTGAAGCCGGTTTTAAGGACCCGCAGGTGAATTTTGCGTACCGTTCACGAAGGGACCTTCCGGATTTTATTCTTTTTACAGGATCCCAGGACTGCATGCCGAGTGCGCATCCGTTCAGATTTTCGTTTTTTTCTCTGTGCATCATTGCATTTAACAGTGGAAAAATTTCTCCTGGATGAACTCCTTCTCTGGTTTCATCTACCAGTATATACCTTCCTGTTGCATGCATCATGCCCGTTCGTATGGTGGTTAGCCTTCCGAACGGCATATAATGTCCGATAAAGTTGATTCTGCTGTCTGTTCCGCGGTATTCAACTTCTACAATTGATTCATTTCGCATGATGCCGTCGTCGACAACAATGATTTCTGAAATTTCTAAAAGATCTTTTTTCTCAAAAAAGCGGTACCAGCTGTCTGCGGACCTGTTGTATGATGAGCC
>JAOUOA010000181.1 GCA_029880625.1 Spirochaetia bacterium | reverse complement strand
GCCCTTTATGATGATGAACTGGATATTACGGGCTGGTTATCCTGGGTGGAAGGCTCACGTTTTCAGGTGGATTACGATATATACAGAAACGAAGAACTTCTGGTTTCAGGATACACCATTCATGTTGTCATCAATGATGAACGGCGTCCGCGCAGAGTTCCTGCAGAAATGACAGCTTTATTATAAGAAGTTTTTAGATAATCAGCGGAAAGTGAAATTTTCAACGATGTTTCTCCAGGTTTCTATCCGTTTTTTATTTATAGCCAGGAAAACCTTCTCTATCAGATGATGACTGCAAATTGACTTGCTTACAAAATGGCAACAGAACGGACCGGCCTTTATTCCGGCATAAACTCGAAAAACATTCACAAACGGTCTCTCCATTCCAATTTCATTTCAGCTTTTTTCAATTCCTTATAGCTTGTAATTCTTACTTTCTTCCATATTATACAAAAATGATATTGAGAGAAAAAACAATTGCACTTTTTCTTGTAGACTCATCTTAATATTGTTAATTGTCTCAAAGTCCATAAATCGGCAAAATAAAAAATTTTTAGCAAATACCACCCTCTTCTGCTAAAAATTCACTAAATATCTTGACATTATCGTAAAAATTATTAAATTGGCTAAAAAATTAGCAATTAAAGGTCATGACTGCTAACGCAGATATGCATCTTAAAGAGAAAATTCTTTAAACAAATATTTTTGGAGGAAACTATAATGGCTATACAACCTCTTGGAGACCGAGTTCTGGTCCGTCCTCTTGATGAAGCTGAGGAAAAAGTTGGTTCCATTTACATTCCCGATACGGCAAAAGAAAAGCCTCAGGAAGGCAAGATCGAAGCTGTAGGTCCGGGAAATTACAAAGACGGAAAGCTTGTACCCCTTGAAGTTAAGGTGGGAGATAAGGTTCTTTACGGAAAATATTCCGGAACAGAAGTAAAAAAAGACGGTCAGGATTTCCTGATTGTACGTGAAAGCGATATTCTCGCGATTATAACCTGATAGTTGTTTATTAAAGGAGAAAACAAACATGGCAAAACAACTTGATTTTCATGAAGAGTCCAGACGCAAGATTCAATCCGGCGTAAACAAACTGGCCAATGCTGTACGCGTAACCCTCGGACCCCGCGGACGAAACGTAATCATCGACAAAAAATTCGGCGCGCCTACCGTAACAAAAGACGGAGTAACGGTCGCCAAAGAAATCGAACTCGAAGATCCGCTTGAAAATATGGGCGCCCAGCTTGCAAAAGAAGTTGCGACAAAAACCAACGATGTTGCCGGAGACGGAACTACATCTGCTACGGTTCTTGCTCAGGCAATTGTAAACGAAGGTCTGAAAAACGTAACGGCAGGCGCAAACCCTATGTATCTAAAAAGAGGGATTGACATTGCTGTCAGCAAGGTTGTGGAAGAAGTCCATAAAAGAGCCCAGAAGATCGGCACGAACAAAGGCGATATTGCATCTGTTGCAAGCATTTCAGCCAACAATGATGTTGAAATCGGAAACCTGATTGCTGACGCAATGGCAAAAGTCGGAAACGACGGAGTGATCACTGTTGAAGAAGCAAAAGGCATCGACACCCACATGGAAGTTGTCGAAGGAATGCAGTTCGACCGCGGCTATCAGTCTCCGTATTTTGTAACAGATCCTGAATCCATGAATGCAACTATGGAAAAACCTTTCATTCTCATCCATGAGAAAAAAATCGCCAATATGAGAGAACTTCTTCCCATTCTGGAAAAAGTCGCTCAGAGCGGAAGACCGTTCCTGATCATTTCCGAAGAAGTTGAAGGCGAAGCCCTTGCAACTCTCGTTGTAAACAATCTGAGAAAAACTGTCCGCGTTTGCGCTGTAAAAGCTCCTGGATTCGGCGATCGAAGAAAAGCAATGCTTGAAGACATCGCTGTTCTGACCGGCGGTCAGGTAATCAGCGAAGACCTGGGAATGAAGCTTGAAGGAATGGATATTTCTCAGCTCGGCGAAGCAAATAAAGTGGTTGTAGACAAAGAAAATACAACAATTATTGAAGGAAGCGCTTCCGAAGCTGATATCAAAGCAAGAATTTCTCAAATCAAAAAGCAGATTGAAGATACTACAAGCGATTATGACCGCGAAAAGCTCCAGGAAAGACTGGCAAAGCTTTCCGGCGGCGTTGCTGTCATCAATGTGGGAGCTGCCACAGAAGTAGAAATGAAAGAAAAAAAGGCCCGTGTGGAAGATGCTCTTTCAGCCACTCGATCTGCTGTGGAAGAAGGAATTGTTGCCGGAGGCGGACTTACGCTTCTTCGATGCCGTGAAATCATTAAATCTCTGGACCTTTCAGGTGATGAAAATACCGGAGCTGATATTGTCTACAGAGCCCTGGAATGGCCTCTCCGTATGATTGCAAACAATGCCGGTCTTGAAGGCAGTGTCATTGTACAGCATGCAATGAATGAAAAAGACAATATTGGATTTAATGCTGCCAGCCTTGAATGGGAAGACCTTGCAAAAGCTGGAGTTCTTGATCCTGCCAAGGTTGTAAGAAGCTCACTTCAAAATGCTGCTTCCATTGCCGGCATGGTTCTGACAACAGAATGCAGCATTACCGATATCCCTGAACCGGATAAGGTAGACCCTATGGCTGCTGCCGGTATGGGCGGAATGGGAGGCATGGGCGGAATGATGTAAGAATTCCACTTTTTCCCTTAAAAAAAGCGCAGAGTTTCTGCGCTTTTTTTATCTCCTGTTCAGCAGAATCTGATTCTGACTGTAAAACCTTTACGGATAACTTCATTTTTATAAAAATTAGAAGAAATCAGAAATCGGCACTCAGTTAAATATTTGAAACCGGCCTTCAACATTTCCAACGAAAGCAAGGGATACTCCAGCAATTCAAATCTATCAGAATCAACATGGTTTGATCCAACATGAAAATGTACAGCTCAATATTTTTTTAGATCAATCAATATTTTATGATTGCTAAACTCATCTAAAACAGTATCATGATAGAATGGTGCAACCAGGAGGAACCGCTGTTCAATCAGATCTATATGCTCAGTCAAATTTTTTTGATGGATCTCATGCATCTATACTTGTTATTACAGACAACCTGAAGACAGCAGAATACGTAAAATCGTCTTTAATAAATATTGAAATTCAATTATTCTTTGCTGAAAACAGAAATCATGCTCTGGTGATTATTGAAGAAAATCCAGACATAAAACTGATCCTTTTTGATGTTTCCAATTTTACGGATGAAAAGCTCAATAACATTCATGATCATGTCTCCGATGAATACTTTTCTCCTGGAGGAATTCCGGCAATTCTTATCGTTACAACAGATCAAACAGAAAAAATTCTCGATTTATTTTCCGAAAACGTTATTGATTTTTTTATTTTTCCAATTCAAATTATTGACTTTATCTCAAAAATCAAACTGCACATATCCATGCTTCTGGCCAACAGAGAAATCAAAGAGCTTGCCGTCCAGCTCCGTACAATTCTGGAAGGAACCCGTAATATTGCAAAAACCAGAGATCCTCTTACAGCCGCCACAGTTGCCTGTTCTTTTATCTTAAAGCTCTGTGGAAACCAGGATGCAAAACTGGATATGATTTATCTGCCTCCCTCCTCTTTTCATAATAATGCCAATTTTCATTCGCACCGGCCCATTGACGGATTTAATCTTCTGACGGAACCTTACAAAGAACGGGTAAACGAATTTGAAGGAAACCCTCTGTCAGAAATTTCTTCCCCCAAGTTTATCAATCATAAGCTTCTTCTGCCTGTCATCAATGAACATGAAATTTTGGCCATTCTTCAGTTTAATAATTTTCCACAGAACATATTTAAATCAAAAAAATTTGATCCCATTTTAAGCATGGTTGACTCCCTTTCAATTGTACTGAAAAATTTTCTTAACGAAGACCATTCCCGGCTTGCAAACATCGGACAGATGGCGGCATCCATTATCCATGACTTAAAAAACTATACAGTCGTTATTCGAAACAGCGCCAAGCTGGCTCTCGATGACTCTCTTTCTTCAGAACAGAAATCTCAGTTTCTGAACAACATCAGCTATGAATCTGAGCGAATGATGGAAATGACCCATGATATTCTTGATTTTTCAAAAGGAGGGCTCTCTATTTCTACAATATCAGTGGAGACGGATCAATTTACGAAACGTCTGAGACAGTTCCTGGATCCACTCTGCGAAGAAAGAAATACAATTCTTAAAGTAATGAATCATGTTCAGGGTTCCGTCTTCATTGATCCGGACCGTGTTCTCAGAGCAATTTTCAATATTGCGGTTAATGCATGTGATGCAATGGAAAAAAAAGATCCGGAAAACAGAATCTTAACTTTAAATATCTCAAAATCCGGTAATCTTCTGAAAATAGATCTTCAGGATACAGGGAAAGGCATCCCTTCTGAAATAAAAAATTCTATTTTTGAACCTTTCATTTCCCATAAAAAAAATGGAACCGGGCTGGGCATGGCGATTGCACGAAGTATTATTGAAGCACATGGCGGGACCATCGATTTTCAAACAGAAAAAGATAACGGCACGGTATTCTATCTAAAAATCCCTCAGAAAATCATTCCATCCTGACATAAACTCATAATGGATTACCCTGAATATTCAATTCCAAGAAAAGAAACCTCTCCTGAATTCTGACCTCAAGAGAAGAGCATTTCACAATCCCTCCTTAAACTGCAAAATTTCCGGATGAATTACGGAATATAAAAACAATCAATTCGTTGATTTGTTGCGAAATGAATTCCAGATGATCTGGCACTGACCGTGGTGATGCGCCTCATGCCAGTTTAAAAGCTGAAGAATTTCTCTGTGGGTTCTTCCCGCATCCGGATTCGGCATTTCAGAAAGACGGGATTCTTCCAGAGAAAGAAAATATTGAAAATAAGGCTCCGTAGTTTTTTCAAGCTGCATCCGGATTTCGTCCGGAGCAATAATCTTCGCAGGATCGGGAATGCTCCCTCCAGCAAATCCGTTCACCAGCTTTTCATCTTTCACATTGCCGGAAAGAATTCTTGCATTTAAATAACGATCCAGGGTCGCAGCGCAGTGCATGAACTGCCAGGAGATATGCGCCCGTCCCGGATTTCCAAACGGCATCATCCAGTGAAGAGATTCTTCTGAAAATTCAGAAGAAGAAATTTCGTCCAGAAGATCCAGCAGCTTTTTTCTGATAAATTTATGCTGCTCAATATAGATTTCTGCTTCTTTCATAATTCACCAATCTGAAATTCCGGATATTCTGTCAATTCCATTCATTTTACAATTTTTAATTCCGCTTTATTACATCATTCGGAACAAATCGATTCCCGGGATTGTAATGAGAACCATATTTAAAAAAACGAAGTAGCTTCACTGTCTTCCGACGCCTTTGTAAATTTGGTTTTCAGAGCCGTATATCATGCAGTGTTATTTTAAATGATTCTTAAATAAAACTTCGGGTTTTATATAAATATCTCATAAAAAATTAATGACAGATGAAATTGTCCGGCAATTCAATTCCTTCAGAGGGATATACATGAAACTTTCAGAAAAAATTTCAAAAGAAGTCCGAAGCCCTACCAAAAAGGGACTGGTGATTACATCCGCTTTCCTCATTGCAATTTCAGTAATGATCACCCTTTACTCTCATGTCTATTCCCCTCCAGTATCTATAAACGAACCGGCTCCGGCCGATTCTGAACTCTCCCCCGGTCAAAATGTGGATGCGCTTCTGGAGGAACTGAATAAAAACCCTCTCGATCTCAAGCTTTTGAATTCTCTGATCTATTTTTATCTTTTTGAAAATGATCTGACTGGAAATGCAGATTCTGCGATCCAGGATCCATTCATAAAAAAATTAATGAATATCACCGATGTTCCCTCTGAATATATTCATTTCAGAATAAGTTTTGAAACAACCGGTTTTGAAAACACATTTGCTGAATTAAAAAGGAAACCTTCCGATGCTTATGCAAATTTTTTAATCGGCCGCCTTCATCACGAAAATAAAAAAAACATTGAAGCGCTGCAGTATTACAGATCAGCCGAAAAACTGGGACTGAACTCCCTCCATCTGAAAAAATCAGTTCTTGATGCGACCCTGGAGCTGGGATGGTCTTCCGACCTGACGTTGATGATGCAGGATGATTCTTACAGAAACCTCTGCGATAATTATTGCAAGCTTCAGTATATGATCCTCACAAAGAACTACGCAGGACTGATTCCCCATGCAGTTATCAATGAACTCAGTTACTACAGACTGGAATTTGTTCTCCTGA
>JAOUOA010000124.1 GCA_029880625.1 Spirochaetia bacterium | reverse complement strand
ATGAGTCTTCCTTCTTTGCCCCGGTCCAGATAGGCATGATGATTTTCTGGAATAATAATTTTGAAGCGGATGGAGTTTCCGTCAATGCTTCCTGTGATCTGCGGAGCCGGCAGAGAGTTTTTTGTTTCGGTCTTTGAGCATGATGGGATAAAAGCTGTCAGGATTGTAAAAACGGCCGCTATTGTGATTGATTTAATTTTCATATTCATATCTTGCCTTATTTGATGTATTTCAGCAGGGTCAGGTTTCAAAAATCCATGAATTTATACCAGAATTTTTCCCCTGATTTGGACTTATTTTCCCGGATGACAGTTAGGAGGCTGAATCTGTCCGTAAAAGTCAATTTTCAAAATTCATGAAATGCAGAGATCCTATTATTGAGAATTGGATATTTAGTCAGAAAGGTGAGAAGTTGTTTTTGATTTACATGAATCGAAAATGGAACCCTTCTTGCTGAAGAGGAATGAATCATAAATTTTCATTTCCATTTTATATGAAATTTGCTATTCTTTGATTTAATGAGTTCTCATAAAATTAGAAATGTAAGCCGGTTTATTCAGGGGGAAGAAACTTCCGACGGTGCAGGCGTTAAATTGAAAAGGATGATCGGAACATCAGAGCTGAATTTTCTGGATCCGTTTTTGCTTCTGGATGAGTTTAAAAATGAGAATCCGGATGATTATATTGCTGGTTTCCCATCTCATCCGCATAGAGGATTTGAAACGGTTACGTATTTACTTGCAGGAAGAATGCGTCACAGGGATTCAAATGGAAATGAAGGACTCCTGACTCCCGGAGCGGTTCAGTGGATGACCGCCGGGAAAGGAATCATCCACAGTGAAATGCCTGAAATGGAAGACGGTCTGATCTGGGGCTATCAATTATGGGTGAATCTGCCTTCCTCTTTAAAAATGTCGGAACCGAAGTATCAGGATATTCCGCCGGAAGAAATCCCTGTTTTTAAAAGCGACGGAATTGAAGTGGTTGTGATCGCCGGTTCCTGTGAAGGAGTAAATGGAGCCGCAAACACTTCCATCCCCATTTACTATCTGGATGTGAAGCTGGAAAAGAACCGAACTTTTCAGATGGAAATTCCTCAGGATATGAATTCTTTGATTCACATGATTGAAGGCGAGGCCTGGATCGGCACGGACCGGGTTCAGGCCAAACAGGGAGATCTTGCAGTCCTTGATTCAGGCGAATTTGCACAGATCAAAACAGATGCTGGCGCAAGATTTCTTCTGCTTGCTGCACGGCCGATTGAGGAGCCGGTAGCAAGGGGCGGTCCTTTTGTGATGAATACAAGAGAAGAAATTATCCAGGCGTTTCGCGATTATGAATCCGGAAATTTTGCATGACCTCATAAAATTTATCCTTGCGTTTCTCTGATTCCCCCTGACTCTAAGTCCTATTCCAATGGAGCATGGCAGGTTTTACAGAAAGTTTTTTCCATATTTGCCGCAGGTTCTTTTTTTTCTTTTCCCGCTTTATTCTGTTCTCGCCTCGGTTCAGAGGTCCTGGACATGCGATGATGCTTTTATTTCATTTCGTTATGCTCTGAATCTTTCAAGGGGATACGGTCTGGTCTTCAACAGGGGCGAGTATGTGGAAGGGATGACGAATTTTCTCTGGACAGTTCTTCTGGCTCCGTTCCTTTATGCAGAGCTGGATGCTGAAAAGACAGCATCTGTTCTTGGGATCATTTTTCATGCTGCTTTATTTCCTGTAGTTGTTTTTTTCGGAAGGAAACTCTTCGGGGATCTTCTGCCTTCTTCCGAAAGCGAAGGACGGTTCAGAATGTTTTTGTCAGGGGTTCCCTGGCTTACGTTTTCCTCTCTTGCCTTTCATCTTCATATGCAGCTTTATGCAACGTCCGGCCTTGAAACTTCGCTTTTTATTTTCCTTTCCACAACCGGGTTTTTATTCACTGCAGTTTTTCTCCAGAAAATTTCAAAATTGATTCGCAGCGCAGCAGCTGAAGAAAAAATCCTGCCGGGTTTTTCGCATCAGCAAGTTCGTTTCGGGGCAGGGGGGCTGTTTTTTTTATCACTTGCTTCTCTTGTCCGTCCGGACGGACTCCTCTTTTACGGAACAGCATCGGTTTTTATCTTTTATTTTCAGATAAAATTGGCGCAACAAAGAGCGGAATCAGGATGGCTTTCGGCATCCAAGCAAATCCTTTTAAATCGAAAACGGGCATTCTCTCTGGTCATGGAAAGTCTCAGGCTTCATTTCGGCTTTGTTCTGATCTTTATTCCTGTCTGGCTGTTTCGCTATCTGTATTATGGAAGTTTTCTTCCCAATACTTTTTATGCAAAAAGCGCTTACGATCCTTATTTCAGTCAGGGGCTTTCTTATCTTCTGCTGTATTTTAAATCCTATTATGGATTTTCTGTTCTTTCTGTTGTCCTGTGTATTCTGTTCTTGATGAGATTTATTAAGCGGAGTAATTCTTATCGAAGTTTCTTTGATTCTATTTTTTTCTTTTTTTTATCTGTAATTGCAGTCTGGTTCTTGTATGTGCTCCAGGTGGGCGGAGATTTTATGTTCGCACGCTTTATCCTTCCTGTAACTCCGCTGATGTTTTTATTTCTTGAAAGAAGTTTTTTGAAACTCAAGCTTCAGAAAGTCCATTATTACATGCTTGCCGCTCTTTCTGTACTGATGATTTATTTTCGTTTTGATGTTTTTTCGGGTCTTCCGTATCCTCTGATTGGAGCCGTAACAGAGGAAAGCCGGGTCTATACTCCGGAACGCAGAAAAACTTACAGGGAATTTTCTCTGTATTTTAAGGATTCGCTTCGGGGGCTTGATCCCGTTGTAGCTTTTAAAGGCGGCAATGCGGCAATGATTTATTATCTTGACCTTTCTACAGCTATCGAAGCAACAACAGGGCTTACAGACAGCTATATTGCTTCTCAAAAACTCAAACAGAGAGGCCGGATCGGCCATGAAAAGAATGCTCCTCTGGATTATCTGATCCGACGAAAGGTGTCATTTATTTTAGGAACAATGCCTCCGGAGAGAAATTACGGTTATAATACACTTCGGATAAAAGGCTATCCTGGAGATATTGAAATCCTGACCTGGCAACCTGGAATTATGGAGTCTTTAAAACGGAGTCCTGAATTTTCTTTTGCCGATTTCCCTTCTTATCTTGACAGTCTGGATTTGCAAAAAGGCATTTCAAAAGAGGATCTGGCCCGTTATAAAAAGTATTATTTTAATTATACAGAGGACACGATGCGTCTGAAAAAACTGGAAAAATCCCTGCGTTAAAATGACGAAGGATGAATTTCATTGAAGCTTTGAACTGTATGAAATTCAGGATCGGGTATGCCTTCTCTTGCAAGGAGGCATACCCTCATGCCTGCCTGCGAAGCAGCAGCCAGTTCTTCTCTGATGTCGGAAAGAAATAAGATTGTTTCCGGTTCCAGACCTGTGGACGAAGCAATTGCATTATAAGAGGATGAATCCTTTTTCTGGCCAGATGTCGTATCAAAGTGTCCTGAAAAAAGCCATGTTAGATCTCCAAACTCTGTATTGGCGAAGAGAAGTTTCTGCGCATAAACTGAGCCTGAAGAATATACATAGAGCAGCAAATTTTCATTTTTCCATTTTTCTAGATTTTCTTTTGCATCTTCGTAAATGTGTCCGAAAAAATCACGGTTTTTGTACCCCTCTTCCCAGAGGATCCCCTGAAGTGTTTTAAGGGGTGTGATCTTTCTGTCCTGATCAATCCAGGAAATCAGAGTCTCAATGATTTCCTTTTGATTTAAATCTTTGCCGGTTTCTTTTCTTATTTCTGACAGGGAAGGCTGTATGGAAGGATTTTCGTAATGTTTCTGGACGAATTCAGCAATGTGTTTTCTTGCATAGGGAAACAGAACATCTTTCACAAATGAAAGAGATGATGTGGTTCCTTCTATGTCAGTCAGGACGGCTCGTATCATTCCTTCTGCGCCAGAAAGGATTCAAAATCTGGATGCTTTTGGGCAATATCGGAGCCTGTAAAGTTGGCTACCCATCCTTCAGGAGTCGTAAAAAGCCGGATGCATTTGAAAAACGGCTTCTCTCCCATATCAAACCAGTGCGGGACATCGGCCGGAACGCTGATCAGATCTCCCTTTTCGCACAGTACCGTATATACAGAATCCTGGTTGTGGATATAAAAAAGTCCGCTTCCGTCCACAAAAAAACGAACTTCAAAGTCGCTGTGAGTATGTTCGCTCAGGAACTTTTCGCGGAAAGCTTTCCGATCCGGATGATCGGGAGTCAGATTAACGACATCTGCAGATTGAAAGCCGTATTCTTTCTTTAAAGCATCTATGGAATGTTTATAGGCGTTTAATATTTCATCCTGACTGGCAGAATCGCTGATGTCGGCGCCGGCTTCCCATCGTTCAAAGCGAACGCCGAGTTCTTTTAATTTTTCCGATATTTCTTCGCTGGATGATGATGAAAATAAAGCGTCTCCGCCTTCCTGGTTGAAGATTTTCATTAAACTCATTTCAGACCTGCCTTCATTTTTAAGATTTCGCATTCAAAAAGGAATTCAAATGCTTCCAGATGCCTT
This sequence comes from Spirochaetia bacterium, assembly GCA_029880625.1. Lineage (GTDB taxonomy): Bacteria > Spirochaetota > Leptospiria > Leptospirales > Leptonemataceae > JAOUOA01. The sequence goes on along the minus strand of JAOUOA010000124.1, from coordinate 2,806 downwards.
TCTGTGTCTTCAATATCCGTTCCCCATGTGTAAAGTCCGTGGCCTTCAATTAAAAAACCAAAACAGAGCTCCGTCCCAGATAATTGTTCCCTGACTATTTCTGCAAGCCTTTTGGTATCCTGGTCATTAATGAAAACAGGGACTTTCAAAGCAGTCGCATGGGTTTGGATCCCCTGAAAAGCCTTGAGAAGTTCATAGTCATCCAGGACAAGTTCCCGGCCTGTATACTTAGAAAGCATGGTTGCAAATATGGAATGGGTATGGAGGATGCAGCGGATTTCAGGGTATAGCATATAAATCATGGTATGGATCGGGGTTTCTGCTGACGGTTTCCTTCCATCAAGTGATTTACCAGAAGCATCAACAGGCATGATATCGTTTTTTTCAAGTTTTCCTTTATGTTTTCCGGAAACGGTAATTGCTATACATTCATCAGATACTTTTATGGAAAAATTACCGCTTGTTGCCGGTACCCAGCCTTTTTTATGCGACATATGTCCGGCTTTTACCAGAGATTCTGCAGCTTTTTTGAAATCTTTCCCTTTGCATGGGATCTTTCTGGTTTTTGAGGACATGAATTGCAGATTTATCATTGTCCCCTGTAAGTCCAGAAGGATTTAAGTGTCCGCCCCCAATAAATTATGCTTTCTTTTTCACAGGTTTTGTGAAACTTTTTCTCGGGATTATATTTTTTATTCTGTATTTCCGATAATGAATTAAAGAATTGGATATTCAAGAATATGCAATAGAGTATTGATGTGTTAAGATTTATTACCGCATATTATGATAAAATAAAACTGGTTTTAGTCGGCCTTGGAATTGCATTCCTTCCCATTCTCATGGTCCTGTGGCTTCTTACGTCATCGGTTAATTACCAGGGACTTGATTTCTTTTTTATATTTTTAATTTTTACAGCATATTTAATGCTCCTGGGAGGAGGAATTTTTTTCTATTATAACTATTGGAATAAAACAAATCAGATCTTAAAGTTAATTTCTTCCAACCAGTTAAGGGAATCTGAGTTTCTGGAAATCGGCGGAAATACCGGAATCTACATTGATAAACTCAGAAATATTATCCTGCAGCTGAGAGAGAATCTGGATGAAATCCAGCTGGTCTGCAAAAGATCTCAGGCCCCTGTCGATGATATGCTGCTTTCTTCCAAGATGGTTTCCGCAATTATAGGTAAGCATAAATTTATTGTAAGCAAAACATTTGAATCTGTTGAAGAGTACCAGCTCTTTATTAAAATGATTGAAAATGCCAATAATCGTTTTGATAAAAATTCCCAGGAAATCGATACCAGTATTATGGGACTTGCCGATTCAACCGGGCATTTTCGTGAATGCATCCACAAGCTGCAAGGCCTTGTTGAACAGTCTTCAGCTCTGATTGAACAGGGCGAAGGATCTGTAACCAGTGTGACCGGCGCCATGGCGGATGTTCAGGAAAGATCCGGTCAGATTAAAGACATCATGAAAATTGTAAATGATGTATCGCAGAGGACGAACCTTCTTTCTCTCAATGCCGCTATTGAGGCTGCAAGAGCGGGAGAATCTGGAAAGGGTTTTGCAGTGGTTGCAGATGAGATTTCAAGACTTGCGAACCGCTCTGCGGGCAGCTTTAAAGAAATTGAAGAACTTATTCTGGCAACCAATCAAACCATTACGAACGGTAATGTTCTCGTAAATTCCACTATTGGATTGTTAAAAGATATTATGAGTCAGGTCGGTGAAATTCGGTCCACAACGGGAGAAGTCGAAAAAATTGCAGATGATGTGGCATTGAATATTTCAGAGGTGATTGGTAACGTGAGCAACCTTTCCGATGAAATTGACACAGTAAAACATGATACATCCCATCAGAAGCTTTTACTGGATGATCTGAAAAAAGTAACCGCCGACATGTCAGATGAGATGGATCAGCTTGAGCGTGAGGTAGATCAGCTGGATGTCCTGATTCCTCAGATTCAGAAGCATTCCGAGTCCATTCACAATGTTGCTGAAAGAACCATTTAAAAAATACCGGCTTTTTCATCCGTCAAACAGGCTTTTAGTTTTTCTTGGGATTGTCGTATAAATTAAAGTTCCCTTTTTTAAGTCTGCGTTTTTATTCTCAGGTTTGCAGATGATAAAATCGCCGTATCGCTTTAATACTTTAACCCGGAATCTGCCGTCTTCTGTATTCATGATATGCCCCGGGTTTAATTTTTTAGGTGCATACATCCCATAGGCAATGAAACTGCCGTCAGAATTTTGATCCAGTATCTGGGCTGCATAAAGCTTCTGCTGCGGGATTGCTTTTAATTCAAAATGTCCGGCCCAGTTTGAATGTTTGGTCGATTCAGTTCGAATTCCTTTAAGATGGCCTTCTTTTTGCTCAAATGCGAAAATTAAATGATCGCAATCCCAGCTTTCCATCGGAGCCAGGCGTTCTTCAATGTTCTTTTTGCCGAAAAGAAAACATTCTTCTGAACGGAAGTCAATTTTATTCTCAGTTTTATGAACCCTGCCGGTATAGGTTCTAAGCCTGAAATTTCCTCCACGATCGATCCCGGCAATGTTTAAATAAAATCTGGAATGAGGACGTGAAGAAGACTCTTTAACATACATTTCGCCTGCTTGAGCTCTTCTGTAAAAAACAACCCGGGGTTTGAAAATATACCTTCCTTCTTTAAGAGTTTCTGTTCCTGCTGGGAGATCGGGGAAGGGCGGTCCGGCCGGAGGAGATTTTTTTTTTGATTGAGAACAGTTCTGAAAAAAAACTGTAGATAGAATCAGAATTGAAATCATGCCCGAAACGGGAA
>JAOUOA010000123.1 GCA_029880625.1 Spirochaetia bacterium | reverse complement strand
ATCCTCCTGTTAATGGCGGAGGTTCAATGCCTCCAACCATAACAGCAAAATATGATTCTCGAACTGAATTTACGCATGCCTCTGCTGAAGACTTTTTATAGTCCTTCTTTTCATCAATGCCGAGATTTCTTGCAAGGAGATTTCCTGAAATTCCTGACATTAAAATGGGTAGAGGAAATAAACCGGACGAGGTTGATAACATCAATGCAGAATTGGGATTTGCAGCAATTCCCAGAAGAAATCCCTCCTGGGAGGCTTTCTGGACATCTTTTATGAGATCTTTTCCGGAAACGGAATCGACAGGCTGTACGACCTGATCTGTGATGATACAGGTTTGAAAAAACAGGATTGCAAATGCAGCGGGAATCAGAAGGTTTATTTTTTTAATCATTTTTTTCCTCAAAATTTAAATTTATTATTAATAACTGAAATCTGTCTGAATGGTAAATCAGGCGTATTTTATACTGCAGAGTATGTATCCTGTTGTCTCGAGAGTCGTCATATTTTTCATTTTAAATGCATTTGAAGCGGGTGGCTTCCCTGTATCCTTTTTTCAACCATACTGTAGAAAATTTCTGTCTGTTCTTCGTTTAATTCATTTTTTACGTTGATGATCTGCTGGATTATCTCTGACTGAATTTGATCCTGAAGTTTCTGAATTTCTTCTTTTTTTCTGGAGATCTCTTTTCTGTCTGCATCCTTCTTGAATAGAAGAGAAAGGAGCTCTGCATTTTCCTTCTGGAGTCTGTTTCTCAAAGGAATTACCTTCGCAAGAAATATCTCTCTTTTCTGAGAGATATTTTCGATTTGATCGTCAGACAGATCTGCCCTCATGCTGAAAATTTTTAATCCGTATTGTTTCATGATCTTCGGAGGCCATTCGTCTGTAAAAAGAATATTGTTTACAGTATAGTTGACTCCGATTCCAATCAGGGTGAAAATATTGAATATTGTAAGAAAAACAAACGCTGTAATAATGATTTTTCTTCGCACTTTTTTTCCTTTAATTGTGAATTTCAAGAATTGCGCCTGCAATTTTAATTTCATGCTGCTGAACTGTTAAATCTGTATATCCCAGATCCTCTTTAGCCTGCTGGAAGCGGCCCCATCCCGACAGAAATAAATTCCCCTGATAAAAACCGAACTGAAGCCCCATAAATGAGGTCAGAAGAACCACGGACAGATAAAGAGAAAATTCAAGGCGAAAAGAGATTCGTTTCATTCTAAAAAGAGATCTGCCGTCACGGCTTTTCTCTGAGTTTAGAAAAATTTTGTTTTTCAGATGAAGCGGTAGCGTATGTCCGGGAATATGGTGTCCGGAGCGAATGACCGCATCAATCCATTCCTCTTTCGAACTGTATTTTGAATGTTGATTTTCTTCAGGATTCATAATTCTTCCTTTTTATCTGCCGCCGTATTCGGGGTAATGTTTTGCAATTGTTTTTCTGAGCGATTGTCTTGCTCGAAACACTGAAGATTCAACCGATGCAACGCTGCACTGCATGATTTCTGCAATTTCTTTATGCGAAAGATTTTCCAGAGTGAAAAGATAATAGGCTGTTTTCTGTTTTGGGGGAAGCATGTCCATTGATGATTCGTAGATGCTCTGCAGTTCATTCATCTGTAATTCTTCTTCCGGCGTTCTGGTTTTTGCCGGAAATGATTCGATTTCTTCAGGATTGGAAAATAGATCGAAAGAGATAAATTTTCTGAATTTACTTTTCCGAAGATGCTCCATGCAGGTATTGGCGGTAATTCTATAAATCCACGTGCTGATTTTTGACTCTCCCCTGAAGGTTCCAAGAGACTGGAAAATCTTTAAAAAGACTTCCTGGGTTAGCTCTTCTGCCGATTCCAAACCGCTTAATTTGCAGCAGAGATTGTATACCATCGTTCCATGATCCTCCACCAGTTTTTCAAAATCATCTGCCATTCATTTCCATTTTATTTTATTATGATGAATTTTGCGACTGAACCTTGCGCAGAATTTATCAGGATTATAAAAAATATGAAAAAGAACCCTGATACTGAATTTTCAAGATTAAATTATGTCGTATTCATGTTTCAGATGCCATAAAAAAAGGCTTTTCATGCAGAAATTTTCTGTCTATTTTACAATATGTTTGTAAAGCTTTCTTTTCTCTGCAGGTGAATTAAGGTTGTCATATACAACACCAGGGCCGGGCTGACATAAGAAGCAATTTTCAACCCTGAAATCTGTATTTCCCGGAATTACAGTTTCAGAGTTCAAGAAGAATGAATCCTATCAGAAATTTTGAGTGATCCCATGGCAGAAAAAAAAGAAGAAAATAATACAGAAGAAGTGTTTCATGCAGAAGTCGTCAATCCTGATGAATTCTTGAATCCGGAAGAAATCGTCGGCTCAGTTAATTTTAATGCAGAAGAAATTTTAAAGCCGGAAGAAATTGAAGTCGTTCCAGAAGAAATTGAAGTCGTAGAGGCGGAAAGACTTTCTTTTCCCTACGATGAAGAACGCATGAACTGGCTCAAACTCCTGCTTGACAGTTATCAGAGAATGGATACGGGAGTGGATCTGGGCATTCGTCTGGAAGCAGAAAAGCGGGGCAAAAAACTGGCCTGCCATAAAGGCTGTTCCTCTTGCTGTATTACGCATGGAGAGATCCCTGTCTATCCTCTTGAACTGGTGGGAATCACATGGTATGTTACAGAAAAAACGGGTGGCGAAAAGCGTAAGAAAATCCGTGAAAGTCTGGAAAAGCATCAGCCCGGAGATCCCTGTCCTTTTCTCCTGGATCATGAATGCTCCATCCATCCCATGCGTCCTCTTGCCTGCAGGCAGTTCAATGTTTTCAATAAGGTCTGCGAAGAAGGCGAAGATGCTTATTACACAAGACCGGAAGATGTGCTCCGGCCTCTGAAAACGTACATTCAGGATGCATTTAATTTTACTCTTCCCTTTTACGGAGTTACCGACGAAGAACAGCGCTTAATCATTCTTGAAACAGGAAAACACCATAAAATGGCACAGCCCATGCAGAATATGAACTGGAAGACCCTGATTGAAAAAATGGATGCCTGGGATCTTTCAAAAAATTAAAAGATTCTAAGAAGATGCCTCTGCAGCTGCTGAGGCACATTCAATTTTATTCCAATAAATATTTGGCAATGGCTGTTTTGTCGGCATCGGAAAGTGGTTTTACCAGATTGTTCAGCTGCGGCTTCATGGTTGTTATATAGAGTTTTTTATCAATTCTTGGTTCTGCCAGAATCTTTAAAAAACGAACCAGAGCGGCTGTATCCTTACCATATGCATTTTCAGCAGAATGATCAAGTTCATGCCTGATCGGGGACCATTTTAATGGCGCCGCAGGGGCATTCTGCAGAACAAAGACCGCATCCCTTGCAGTAGTCATACTTGAACTTAAAACGCATTCCCGGGCCGAGTTTTTCGACAGCATTGTCCGGACAGACGCCGTAGCAGTTGTCGCATTCAAAGCAGTTTCCGCAGGAAAGGCATCTTCGCGCTTCAAAAAGAGCGTTGCTTTCGTCAAGACCTCCAAGAACTTCCTCAAAAGTAGACTGTCGGCGGATGATGTCCAATGTGGGGCGGACGGTCTGGGGAGCGTCTGAATAATACCATGTATTCATTTTATCCACGGTGATGAGCTCATGCTTTTCAGGAGGATTGTATGTTGTGCCGTTCAGGTATGCATTGATGTTTCGTGCCGCTTTTTTCCCGTGTCCGACGGCAACCGTAACGGTTCTTTCGGAAGGAACCATATCGCCGCCTGCGAAGATTCCCGGACTTCCTGTCATCATGTTTTTGTCCACTTCTACGACGCCGTCCTTGATGTTCAGTCCGTTCACGCCTTCAAGAAGGGAAAGGTCCACATCCTGTCCGAGAGCCAGGACAAGCGAGTCTGCTTCAATGGTTTCGTATTCGCCTGTTGGCTGGGGAAAACCGGATTCGTCCAGCTCCATTTTTTCAACGGTCAGTTCGTTATCGCCGGCCTGCTTGATTGTGGAAAGCCACTTGATCATAACGCCTTCCTCGAGAGCTTCTTCCACCTCAAAGTCATGCGCGGGCATTTTTTCCCGATTTCTTCTGTAGACAATAATGGCTTCCGTGGCCCCGAGCCTTTTAGCGGTACGGGCCACGTCTATGGCCGTATTCCCACCGCCATAGACGACAACACGTCGTCCAAGCATTGGTTTTTCTTCTCCTTCCATCGAGCGAAGGACAGAAACAGCGTCCACAATATGCGAGGCATCGCCAGCAGGGATCATGGTGCGTTTTGCAATATGCGCGCCTACAGCAAGAAAGGCTGCGTCAAACTTGCCTTCCTTCATGCTTTTCTCTATAGAATCTACTTTTGTATTGAGCTTGAGTTTTACGCCCATATCGCAGATTCGTTGAACTTCTGCATCCAGAATATCGCGGGGCAGTCTGTATTTGGGGATGCCGAAGCGCATCATGCCGCCAGCATAGGGGCCGGCTTCATGGATTTCAACGGCATGGCCGAATCTTGCAAGCTGGTAGGCTGCAGAAAGTCCGGAAGGACCGGCGCCCACAACAAGGACTCTTTTTCCTGTCGCTTCCAGGGGAGGATCAAATTTCCAGCCCTGCTTCAGGGCTTCATCGCCGAGAAACCGTTCCACTGCATTGATTCCCACCGGCTGATCCACGTTTCCTCTGTTGCAGACCGATTCGCAGGGATGGTAGCAGACACGTCCCATAACAGCGGGAAGGGGATTGTTGTCTACAAGCGACCTCCAGGCTTTTTCATAGTCGCCTGATTCAGAATGAAACAGCCATCCCTGAATATTTTCGCCTGCAGGGCATCCTGCATTGCAGGGAGGGAGACGGTCCAGATAAACGGGTTTATATGTTCGCCAGCTCCCTGTTAAATTTTGTAAACTGGATCCCACATCCAGAGTAATTGCAAAAGGCTTTTCCATAATATCCTCTTAAATGGTTCGTATTGATATTTTTTAAAAAGATTTCTTTGAGATTTTTCTCTGATCTTTTTGACTGCTTATTTTCTATAAAATAAAAAAAAAGAAAATTCCTGTTTTCTACAGATTTCCTATGTATTCATGACCGGCATTCCTGCCGGCCAAAAACGGTTATTCATCCATTAATCCGTATTTACGGATGTTCCGGTCAGCAATCCCCTGGTAACGTGCCAGAGTTTTTACGTCGGGAGTTTTTCCGAACATATGAGCAAAACGCTTCTGGGGTCTGAGATATTCTTCAACCGGCACCTTGTTTCTGATTTTCAGCACACTTGTGATTTCGCCGTTGATTGCTTCAAAGACCGGGAAAAGTCCTGATTCTTTTGCCATTCTTGCAATTCGAATTGTATCATGCGGAGCGTGACCCCATCCCAGAGGGCAGGGAACCAAAATATGGATATAACGCGAACCTCTGTATTCCATTGCTTTTTTTACCTTGATTTCAAGGTCGCGAAGGTCGGCAACGGTTGCAGTTGCAACATAGGGAATTTCATGGGCCATGGCAATGGCGGGCAGAAATTTTCCCTGTCCGAATTCGTTTCCGGGTTCGGGTCCAACAGGCATCGTTGTCGCCGTTCGTGCCGCAGGCGGCGTTGCAGACGAACGCTGGATTCCCGTATTCATATAAGCTTCGTTATCGTGACAGATATATAAAACGTCGTCGTTTCTTTCGAACATGCCTGATAGGGGACCAAATCCAATGTCTGTGGTTCCTCCATCACCGCCCTGTGACAGAACACGGATCTGGTCTTTTCCCTTTACGCGCATGGCGGCGGCAACTCCGGTTGCAACGGCAGGCGCATTGCCGAATAGAGAGTGTATCCATGGAATCTGCCAGGAAGTTTCAGGATAGGGCGTTGAAAAAACTTCAAGGCATCCCGTTGCATTGACGGAGATGAGCTGATTGTTCGTTACGTTCATTGCCGTATCAATTGCGTATCTCGCTCCGAGAGCTTCGCCGCATCCCTGACAGGCTCTGTGCCCTGATGTTAGAGAGTTATGGCGGTCCATGGTGGCCTGAATGCTTCTCTGATCTTCATCGAGAAGACGGTTTCCAACGGTAAATGTTCCTGTCTGATAGAATTTAATGGGTACGTATACCATGTTTTACCTCACTGTAGTTTTGAAGCCGCTATCGGCCCAATATCTTTAAGAAGACTTTCGGCAATGGGGCCGGTTCGTCGTTTTTCTTTTTCGCGGATTAAATGCCTTTCCACAAGCTCCTTTTTTAAGTCGAGGAATGTGAGAGGCTGAAGTTCGTCGCTCATGGCTTTGATGGACATGTCATAAAGAGATTTTACGGTAATTCCGCGTCCTCCGAGTCCTGCAACCACCGTATATACGGGAATCGATTCGTTATGAAGAGACATTCTGATGTTTGAAGCAAGAATTCCGCCGAGTCCGATGGAAATGCTTTTTTCTACAACAACAACTCGCTTTGCATGGAGAAGAGCCTGACGCACTGCATCGAGGGGATAGGGGCGGAACAGAGTGAGCGTCATGACGCCGATTTTATGCCCCTGCTCGCGAAGTTCGTCGACAGTGTCCTTGATGGTTCCCACAAGAGATCCCATGGCGACCAGAATGGTTTCCGCATCTTCAGTTTTGTAATTGCGAAGAAGACCGCCTGTATCGCGCCCGAAGATTTTTTTAAATTCTTCCTGATACCTGGGAACAAGATCAAGAGCCTGCATCTGCTTTACGTGGGCAAGATAGCGCACTTCCATGAAGGCTTCGGGGCCGACCATGGCTCCGATGGAAATGGGATTTTCCGGATCGAGAACCTGACGCGGTTCGTACGGCGGCAGATATTCGTCTACCTGGGCCTGATCGGGGATGTCCACTCTGTCAAAAGCATGGGTGAGGATGTATCCGTCCATGCAGACCATGACGGGAATGGAAAGCTCTTCGGCCAGACGGAAGGCCTGGATATGAAGGTCAGCGGCTTCCTGATTGGTTTCTGCGAAAAGCTGAATCCATCCGCAGTCCCTCTGGGAAAGCGAATCAGAATGGTCGTTCCAGATATTGATGGGAGCGCCGATGGCGCGGTTCGCTACAGTCATGACGATGGGAAGTCCCAGTCCCGAAGCATTGTAAACTGCTTCTGCCATGAAGAGCAGTCCCTGACTGGCAGTTGCCGTATAGGAACGGGCGCCGGCGGCAGATGATCCGATGGCGACGCTCATAGCAGAAAATTCGCTTTCCACGTTGATAAATTCGCATTTTTTAAGAGATTCGTTTTTTACCATAACGCCGAGGGCTTCCACGATATGGGTTTGGGGCGAAATGGGATAGGCGCAGATTACTTCGGGTCTGCAGAGCGCAACAGCCTCCGCGACAGCCTTGGATCCTTCAATTTGCTTTAGCATGAGCTTCCTCCATTTCTTTTATAACGATCTTGTAAGCTGCGTTTGCAGCTTCAATGTTGCCTTCGGCGACCTTGCCT